>CAJPSG010000011.1 GCA_905373195.1 Kingella oralis | reverse complement strand
CTACGGCTTGCTGGCAAGCCGTGCGCTGGCAAAAAACAACCAGAGGCAGCCTGAAACAGCCTTGCGCGGTTGCCCATCGTTATGCTATTAACCGCCCGCCCTTTTTATCCACACCACTCAATCCACTCAACCATGAAACAAGCCAAACAATTCCCCTTTCTCGCCATCCAAAAACAACGCTTTGCCTTCGCCTTTGCCAACCAAAGCAGCGAGCGCAATTTGCCCAGCGAACGCCAGTTTTACCAATGGATTTGGCACGCGCTGAAAAACGCATACCGCCGCGCTGAAATCTCGTTGCTGCTGCTAGACGAAGCCGATGCCCGCGCCTACAACCGCGACTATCGCCAAAAAGACTACGCCACCAATGTGCTGAGTTTTGCGCTGAACGAGGGCGAAATGATGCTGCCCGCGCAAGATGATACGCTGCGCGGCGATTTAATCATCTGCCCGCAAGTGGTTGCCCGCGAAGCCAGCGAGCAGGGCAAGCTGCTGGCGCATCACTACGCGCATTTGGTGCTGCATGGCACGTTGCATTTGATGGGCTACGACCACATCCACGATAATGAAGCCGAGGAAATGGAAGCGTTGGAAACGGCATTGCTGGCGCAGCTTGGCATGGCAAATCCATACGAATAAATTGGCTGAATAGGCAGCCTGAAATGGGTGAAAGAGGCAGCCTGAAACGCCGTTTTACCCAGCGCAAACACCCCGCTGCCCCAAAGGCAGCCTGAAAATTTACAAAGGAAATAAGGAAACCCCATGACTTACCTACGCCCCGTTGCCCTGCGCCGCGCCGCCGCGCCCAAGCCGCACCCCACCGCCCAATATTGGAGCAAATGCCAAGTGGAAGAGCTGTTTAACCAGCCATTTTTGGAACTCGTTTTTCAGGCTGCCCAAGTGCACCGCGAGCATTTTGACCCCCGCGCCGTGCAGCTTTCTACGCTGTTATCGGTAAAAACAGGCGGCTGCACCGAAGACTGCGAATACTGCCCCCAATCGGCGCATTACCACACGGGCGTAGAAAAAACAGGCTTGATGGCGGTGGACGATGTAGTCGCCCTTGCCCAAATCGCCAAAAAACGCGGCGCGAGCCGTTTTTGCATGGGCGCGGCATGGCGCAGTCCCAAGCCCGAAGACATCCCCCAGCTTGCCGACATGGTGCGCGCCGTGAAAGAAATTGGGCTGGAAACCTGCGGCACATTTGGCTTGCTGGACGAGGGCATGGCGCAAAGCCTGCACGAAGCAGGGCTGGATTACTACAACCACAATCTAGACACCGACCCCAGCCGCTACAACGACATCATCCACACCCGCCGCCACGAAGACCGCATGGACACGCTGGGCAAAGTGCGCGAGGCGGGGCTAAAAATTTGCTGCGGCGGCATTGTTGGCATGAACGAAACCCGCGCCGAACGCGCAGGCTTAATCGCCAGCCTTGCTAATTTAGACCCGCAGCCTGAAAGCGTGCCAATTAACCAGCTCATCAAAATAGACGGCACACCGCTTGCCGATGTGCCCGATTTGGACTGGACCGAATTTGTGCGCACTATTGCCGTGGCGCGGATTACCATGCCGCAAAGCTATGTGCGCCTATCCGCAGGTCGCGCCGATATGCCCGAAGCCATGCAAGCCATGTGTTTTATGGCGGGTGCCAATTCCATTTTCTACGGCGACACCTTGCTCACCTCGCCCAACCCCGAAGAAAGTGGCGACCGCGTCTTGCTCGCCAAGCTAGATTTATACCCGCTGGGCAGCGAAGAAGCGGATGAAGCCCACGATGCCACAAGGCAGCCTGAAAACGAACAGGGCGGCTGTGGCTGCGGCTGCGCTTGTGCGGGGAATCAATAGGCAGCCTGAAAACTAAAATGGAACGGCGGCGGCTCGCCGCCAAATGGCTGATAAAACAGAGCATGGCGAGTTTGCCAAGATGTCGGCGAGCCGACGCGCCATCGGTGGCAGGTTTTGCAAAGATTTCAGCCTGAAATAACGTAGGCAAACCAGAAAGCCGCCAACCCGAATTGCATTCGCGCAGGCAACCGCATGGATGCTTTTCAGGCTGCCTTTGAAGTAAGCGGCGATGGCGCGGCTTGCCATGCGCCGTTTAACCAAGCCCCAAGCAGCGCAGTTTGCACCGCCCCTTGCATGCACGTTATTTTCAGGCTGCCTTAACGTTAAGCCCACGCCCACCCCCCAACGGAATAAACCCATGTCCCCCATCTACGACTTTCCCGCCCTGCAAGCCGCGTTCCAGCGCAACGCCAAACTCAAATACGTTTACTTCTGGGGGCACACGCCCAAGCAAAAAGGCATCGTAGACAAAGCTGTGTTCAGCCAATGGTATCCCGCCCCGTTTGAACTGGACGGCGAGCGATACGCCACCGCCGAACACTACATGATGGCAGAAAAAGCCCGCCTATTTGGCGCAGACGACATCCGCCGCCAAATCCTGCAAGCAGGCAGCCCCGCGCAAGCCAAAGCCCTCGGGCGGCAAATCATCGGCTTTCAAGACGACATTTGGAACGCCCACCGCTTTGATATTGTGTGCCGCGCCAATCTTGCCAAATTTTCGCAACACGCCGATTTAAAAACCTTTTTGCTGCAAACGGGTGAGCGCATTCTCGTGGAAGCCAGCCCCGTAGACAGCATTTGGGGCATAGGCTTGGCGCAAGACGACCCGCGCATTGACAATCCGCTGCAATGGCAAGGCTTAAACCTACTCGGGTTTGCGCTGATGAAAGTGCGCGACCAATTACAGGCAGCCTGAAACAATAGGCAGCCTGAAACCCATTAACCACCGCAATCAAAAATTATGGACGACACCACCCCCCAACCCAAACCCACTCTGTTCAACCGCCTATTCACCCGCGTTTCAGGCAGCATCACCATCCCCGAAACGCCCGCCCAATGGCTAGACTTGCTGCGCCAAGCCAAAGCCCAAGCGCAAAACAGCCTAGACGGCGACACCCTCTCGCGCCTAGAAAACCTGTTCAAATTTAGCCAACTATCCGTGCGCGATGCCATGATGACCCGCGCGCAAATGGACGTTATCAAAACCACAGACAGCATAGACCGCATCATCGCCTACGCTGTGGAAACCGCCCATTCGCGCTTTCCCGTGATAGAAGAAGACAAAGACCACATCATCGGCATCCTGCACGCCAAAGACCTGCTCAAATACACGCTCAACCCCGAGCAATTCAAGCTGGAACACATCCTGCGCCCCGCCGTGTTCGTGCCCGAGAGCAAATCGCTCAACAGCCTGCTCAAAGACTTCCAAACCCAGCACAACCACATGGCGATTGTGGTGGACGAATACGGCGGCATCTCGGGCTTGGTAACGTTTGAAGACGTGATTGAGCAGATTGTCGGCAAGATTGAAGACGAGTTTGACGAAGACGACAGCGCGGACAACATCTTCCCCGTATCCGCCGAGCGTTGGCGCATCAAAGCCACCACCGAAATCGCCGCCATCAACGCATACTTTGGCACCGCATTCAGCGACGAAGAAGCCGACACCATCGGCGGCTTAGTCATCCACGAACTGGGGCATCTGCCCGTGCGCGGTGAAAAAGTGCAACTGGGCGACTTGCTGTTTAACGTTGCCCGCGCCGACAACCGCCGCTTGCACACGCTGATGGCAACGCGCGTTGCGCCCAAAAGCGAATAGCGCGGCAGAATAGGGCAGCCTGAAAACTGATTGCTAGCTTCGCCAAAGCGCGAAGCCGTTTTCAGGCTGCCTAATGTTTTATATTTCATCTCCCAAAGGCAGCCTGAAAACCATGACCAACCCCCACGCTCCAACCAGCAAATTCCTCAGCTACATCCTGCGCCACCACCCCGAAAGCATCGGCATCACGCTAGACAGCCAAGGCTGGGCAAACATCGACACCCTGCTTGCCCAAGCCGCCCAGCACAACCGCCCCATCAGCCGCGCGCAACTGCTGGAAATCGTCGCCACCAATCCCAAAAAACGCTTCACCCTATCCGCAGACGGCAGCCAAATCCGCGCCGCGCAGGGGCACAGCACCGCCCAAGTCGCCATTGCCCACAGCCCCGTTGTTCCGCCCGACACGCTGTACCACGGCACCGCCACCCGCTTTCTAGACAGCATCCTCGGCCAAGGCTTAATCGCAGGCAGCCGCCACCATGTGCATCTCTCCGCCGACATCCCCACCGCGCAAAAAGTCGGACAACGCCACGGCAAACCCATCGTGCTGCGCATCAACGCCGCCGCCATGCACGCCGCAGGGCACGCCTTCTATTTAAGCGACAACCAAATCTGGCTCACCGACCACGTTCCCGCGCAATATATCAGCGAAGAATAGGCAGCCTGAAAACACCATCCCAATCACCCGCCAGAACACGCGTCTTGCCGCGTACCACGCCCCCCAGCCCAACCATCGCCGTCCATCCCAAAGGCAGCCTGAAAACCACCCAAGCCCACCATGACCCACATCAACGACCTCATCAACCGCATCGGCAAAAACCTCAAACACCAACTCAAATGGGCGCGCCGCCACAACCTAGAAGCATGGCGCATCTACGACCGCGACATCCCGCAATACCCCTTCGCCATCGACGTATACCGCGACCACATCCACCTACAAGAATACGACACAGGCTGGCAGCAAACCCCCACCGAGCGCAAAGCATGGCTGCTAGAAATCCTAGCCGCCCTAGAACACATCACAGGCTTCCCGCAACACCACATCCATCTCAAACAACGCGCCCGCCAAAAAGGCACAGCCCAATACCAAAAAACAGGCAAAACAGGAGAAGACTTCATCATCCAAGAAAATGGGCGGCAATTCTGGGTAAATCTAGACAAATACCTAGACACAGGGCTATTCCTAGACCACCGCAACACCCGCCAAAAAATCGGCAGCATCGCCGCAGGCAAACGCTTTCTCAACCTGTTTTCCTACACAGGCAGCTTCACCGTTTACGCAGCCACAGGCGGTGCCATCAGCAGCGAAACCGTTGATTTATCCAACACTTATCTGGAATGGGCAGAACGCAACTTCCAGCTCAACCACATAGATTTAAGCCAACATCAAATCATCCGCGCCGACGTATTCCAATACCTGCAACAAGCCGCCCAACAGCGCAAACAGTTTGACCTGATCGTGCTAGACCCGCCCAGCTTTTCCAACAGCAAAAAAATGCAAGACACGCTAGACATTCAGCGCAACCAAGCCACGCTGATTAACGGCGCAATGGCATTGCTCGCCCCAAGCGGCACACTCTATTTCTCCAACAACCTGCGCAGCTTTGAACTCAACCCCGCGCTTGCCGAACGCTACGCCATCAAAAACATCAGCCACCAATCCATCCCCGAAGATTTTCGCAACAAAAAAATCCACCAATGCTGGGAAATCCGCCACAAATGATTTTCAGGCTGCCTTCAAACGCTCATTCGCGCCAACGCAAAGGCAGCCTGAAAACCCCATCCACCTCCATTTTCAGGCTGCCCCAACGCCCGAAATCAGTTAAAATGCGCCCCATTTCAAACAACCTAACACCCCAAAAACAAATGAAAAACCCCATCCTACTCGCCATAATCAGCCTAGCCCCGTTGGCGCACGCCCAAACCGAAATCCCCCTGCTGCCCACCAACGAACTGCTTGCCCAAGCCGAAACCCCGCTCACTCCCAGCAATGAGTCCCCAGCGTCTCGCGCAAATAATCATGCAAACAGTCCCGCGCCCGATGCCCAATCCTGCGTTGCCATCAGCGATGCCACCACCCGCCTAGCCTGCTACGACCGCGCCTACACCAACCCCAGCCAACCCCAATCCAAAAGCATAGACCTCGCCCAAAGCCACGCCACCAGCAAAGCCACCCAAAGCGCGCAAATCGTCTTTGCCGAGCCCAGCAGCGACAGCGAAAGCTACACCCTGCTATCACAGCTCTACGACCTAGACCGAAACAACGAAAACGGCATATTCAGCATCCGCGAACACGAACCCATGTACATCCTGCCCGCATGGTATCGCTCCTCACCCAACTACACCCCCAGCACCCCCACGCGCGGCGTAGCCATCGACGCGATTCACACCCAGCAAAAACGCATTGAAACCAAGATGCAAATCTCGCTGAAAACCAAAATCGCCGAAGACCTGTTCGGCACCCATGCCGACCTCTGGGCAGGCTACACCCAGCAATCCAACTGGCAAGTCTATAACCGCGGCAAAAAATCCGCCCCCTTCCGCAACAGCGACTACGCCCCCGAGCTGTTTATCACCCAGCCCGTCAAAGCCAACCTCCCCTTCGGCGGCAAACTGCGGATGCTCGGCGTGGGCTACATCCACCAATCCAACGGGCAAAGCCAACCGCTGTCGCGCTCATGGAACCGCATCTACGCCATGGCGGGCATGGAATGGGGCAAGCTGTCGGTCATCCCCCGCATCTGGGCGCGCCTAGACCCCGGCGCCGATAAAGACGACAACCCCGATATCATGCGCTACATGGGCTACGGCGATTTGCGCCTCGCCTACCAATTCAACAACAAACACGCCCTGTCCGGCACCCTGCGCTACAACCCCAAACACAACAAAGGCGCGGTGCAGCTCAACTACACCTTCCCGCTCAAAGGCAACCTCAAAGGCTATGTGCAAGGCTTCTACGGCTACGGCGAAAGCCTGATAGACTACAACCACAAACAAAAAGGCATCGGCTTAGGGCTAATGTTCAACGGCTGGGATGCGCTGTAAAACCCAACCAAAGGCAGCCTGAAACTGCCCAACCCACTTTCAGGCTGCCGCCCACATCGCCCACAAAACCCAACGCAAAGCGCGTATAATCCCGCCCTTTACACTTCACACCCAAGCGCACTATGAGCATCGGCAAGTACCTCAAAAAATACCTTATCGCAGGGCTACTCGTATGGCTGCCCATCGCCGTAACCATCTGGCTCATCGGCTACATCATCAACGCCACCGACTGGCTCGCCAACCTTGTCCCACAAAAATGGCAGCCTGAAAACTACATCGGCTTTAACATCCCCGGGCAAGGCTTCATCATCGCCATCATCGTCTTGCTGATAACAGGCATCTTCGCCGCCAATATGCTCGGGCGCAAATTCCTAGAAGCATGGGACAGCCTGCTCGGACGCATCCCCGTGGTCAAATCCATTTATTCCAGCGTTAAAAAAGTATCCGAAAGCCTGCTGTCCGACAACGCCCGCTCATTCCAAACCCCCGTGCTGATACCCTTTCCCCAGCCCAATATTTGGACGATTGCATTCGTATCAGGCGAAGTGCCACAAGCCATCGCCGAAGCCCTGCCCGAGCAAACCGACTACGTTTCCGTGTACGTTCCCACCACGCCCAACCCCACAGGCGGCTACTACATCATGGTGCGCCGCAGCGACATCCGCGAACTCAACATGAACGTGGACGAAGCCCTAAAATACGTGATTTCCCTCGGCATGGTGATGCCCAACGATTCGCCCAGCATAGGGCAGCCTGAAAAAGCAGAAACGAAAGAATTATGAGCAGCTATGCCCCGCCCGACCCCAGCCCATACAGCATCAACTCCCTATTATTGATAACCGCCTTGGTTGCGATTGGGCTGGTTTTATGGTGGTGGGAACATCACGATGATTAAGCGTTTTTAGGCTGCCTGAAACGTATAAATAAGGAGAGCAACATGAATACTCATTACAATCAAGACTTTGCCGCATGGGCTGCACACCAAGCCGCGCTATTAAAAGCAGGCAAAATGCAGGATTTGGATGTTGCCAACCTAATTGAAGAAATAGAAGCCATGAGTCGCAAAGAACATCGTGAATTATTACGCCGCATGAGTATTCTGATTGCCCATTTATTAAAATGGACGTATCAGCCCACGCATCGCGGCAATAGCTGGCGCAGAACTATTCTTGACCAACGCCAAGAAATCAATGATTTAATAGAAGATTCGCCCAGTTTAGCCAATCATTTTCACGATACCGAATGGCTGCAAAAAGCATGGCAACGCGGTGTACAACAAGCCGCTGTTGAAACGGGTATTCAAACCTTGCCCCAAGAGCCTATTTGGACAGTAGCCGAAATCCGTGAGAAAGATTTTTTGGCGTATGAATAATGTTTTAGGCAGCCTGAAAAGCGATTAAAGGAGTGCACTATGCAAATTCCATTAGACAATCCGCAAACCATTCATTTGCCTTATTCCGCCCGATTTGATGAACACGTTACTCATGTCAATGTGCGCGTAGTCGGCAACGAGCGCATTATCAGCCCCGCTAATCAAGTGTGGGACAGCTTCTTTTTAAGCGGCAACACCGCCAGCGCAGATTTTATGGCAGAGCGCGAAACGGCAGTGCAGCCTGAACGAGATGGCTTGCACGGTTAAGCAGAATAGGGCAAATAACTCATTTCAGGTAGCCTGAAAATCCACACACACAACAAGGACACCCATGAACCTCCTCCTTATCAACGGCGGCAAAGCCTTCGGACCTTCACAAGGCAAACTCAACCACAGCCTGCACACCCTCGCCCAGCAAACCCTCACCTCGCTTGGGCATCACACCCAAGAAACCGTGATAGAAAACGGCTACGATGCCCCCGCAGAAGTAGAAAAAATTCTATGGGCAGATGCCGTCATTTGGCAAATGCCAGGTTGGTGGATGGGCGAGCCATGGACAGTTAAAGAATACATGGACAAAGTCTTTTCCGCAGGCGCAGGCAAATTATTCGCCAGCGACGGGCGACACAGCGCCACCCCCACCGAAGGCTACGGCACAGGTGGCTTGCTGCATGGCAAACACCACATGCTGTCGCTCACATGGAACGCCCCCATTGAAGCCTTTACCCGCGCGGGCGATTTTTTTGACGGCGCAGGCGTGGACGGAGTTTACCTGCATTTTCACAAAGCCAACGAATTTCTAGGCATGCGCCCGCTACCCACCTTTATCTGCAACGATGTCATCAAAAACCCGCAGCCCGAGCGTTATTTCGCCGATTATGCGCAGCATTTAACGAAAGTGTTTGGCAAAGCCGAATAAGCCAATTTAAGGCAGCCTGAAACCCCCTTTTTCCCCCTACTTTATTGAAACCAGAAAGAAAAAACCATGCGTACCAACTACTGCGGCTTAATCAACGAAGCCTATCTAGACCAAACCGTAACCGTAAAAGGCTGGGTGCACCGCCGCCGCGACCACGGCGGGGTGATTTTTATTGACCTGCGCGACCGCGAAGGCATCGTGCAAGTGGTGATAGACCCCGACACGCCCGAAGCCTTTGCGCTTGCCGATTCGGCGCGTAACGAGTTCGTGCTAAGCGTTACAGGGCGCGTGCGCCACCGCCCCGAAGGCACCACCAACGACAAAATGGTGTCGGGCAAAATTGAAATCTTGGCGAAAGAAATTGAGATTTTGAACCCCGCCGCCACGCCGCCATTTATGATTGACGATGAAAACATCAGCGAAACCGTGCGCCTGCAAAACCGCGTGATTGATCTGCGCCGCCCCGTGATGCAGCGTAATCTGCGCCTGCGCTATCAAGTGGCGATGGGCGTGCGCCGTTATTTGGACGCGCAAGGCTTTATTGACATTGAAACGCCGATGCTCACGCGCTCCACCCCCGAAGGCGCGCGCGATTATCTCGTGCCCAGCCGTGTGCATGCGGGCGAATTTTTCGCGCTGCCGCAATCGCCCCAGCTGTTCAAGCAACTGCTGATGGTGGCGGGTTTTGACCGCTATTACCAAATCACCAAATGCTTCCGCGATGAGGATTTACGCGCCGATAGGCAGCCTGAATTTACCCAAATTGACTTGGAAACGTCTTTCTTGAACGAAAACGAAATCATGGACATCACCGAGGGCATGGCAAAACAAGTGTTCAAAGATGCGCTGGGCGTGGATTTGGGCGACTTCCCGCGTATGCCATACAGCGAAGCCATGTTTAAATATGGCTCAGACAAGCCCGATATGCGCGTGTCGCTGGCGTTCACCGAGCTCACCGATGTGATGAAATCGGAAGAATTTAAAGTGTTCCGTGCCGCTGCCGATATGCCCAACGGTCGTGTGGTGGCGTTGCGCGTGCCCAATGGCGCGAAATTGAGCCGCAAAGACATTGACGAATACACCAAATTTGTCGGCATTTACGGCGCAAAAGGCTTGGCGTACATCAAAGTGAACGATGTGAACAATTTGAGCAACGGCGAAGACAGCGGCTTGCAATCGCCCATCGTCAAATTCCTATCCGAAGGCTGCCTGAAAACCATTATTGAGCGCACAGGCGCACAAAACGGCGATTTGATTTTCTTCGGCGCAGACAAAGCCAAAGTGGTGAACGAAGCGATTGGCGCATTGCGGATTAAAGTCGGACACGAACACGGCGCGGCAGACGGCTATTTTGTGGACGAATGGAAGCCGCTGTGGGTGGTGGATTTCCCGATGTTTGAATACGACGAAGAAGAAAACCGCTACACCGCCATGCACCATCCGTTCACATCGCCCAAAGCGGGGCATGAAGATTTGATGGAAACGCAGCCTGAAAACTGCCTAGCCCGCGCTTACGATATGGTGTTGAATGGCTGGGAAATTGGCGGCGGCTCCATCCGTATCCACCGCGCCGAAGTGCAAGAAAAAGTGTTCGCCGCACTGAAAATCAGCCCCGAAGAGCAGCAAAACAAATTTGGCTTCCTGCTGGATAATTTGAAATTTGGCGCGCCACCACACGGTGGCTTGGCGTTCGGTTTAGACCGCTTGGTAACGCTGATGGCGGGCGCGGAATCCATCCGCGATGTGATTGCCTTCCCGAAAACGCAACGCGCGCAAGACTTGCTGGTGGACGCGCCCAACAGCGTGGACGAGAAACAGTTGCGTGAATTGAACTTGCGTTTGCGTGTGAAGCAAAGCGAGAGTAAAGAAGCGTAAAAGCTGAATAAAAAGGCAGCCTGAAAACGA
>CAJPSG010000010.1 GCA_905373195.1 Kingella oralis | reverse complement strand
TAGGCAGCCTGAAAACAAGGTTTGAGATGGTGTGCTGGCTGAGGTTCGTTTCAGGCTGCCTTTTTATGCCGAATGCTGTCAATCGCCAATAACATCGCGCCCACGCAGATAAAGCTGTCGGCAACATTAAACGCGGGGTAATAATGTTCGCCCCAATAAAACAGCAAAAAATCCACCACTTTTTCATGCACAAAGCGGTCAATCACGTTGCCCAACGCGCCGCCGATAATCATCGCCGCCGCCCAGTTGCCCAGCTTGCCAAATTCGTTTTTGGCGATGCCGCGCGCCAGATAGCCGCTAATTATAAACGCCAGCACGATAAACAAATATTTCTGCGTACCGCCCATGTTGGCAAGGAAGCTGAACGCTGCGCCGGGGTTATACACCAGCGTAAGGTCAAAAAAATGCGGGATGATGTTGAGCCGCTCTTGGTAGGCAAAATGCGCGAGAATGGCGGATTTGCTGATTTGGTCAAGGATAATGGCGGCAAGGGCAACCAGCCCATAGGGGAGATATTTCATTGGTTTGTGCTTCGCAAAATAAAGCGGGGGATTGTACTGGATTTTCAGGCTACCTTAAACATCATAGGTTCTTGCCAAACCAATGAAAAATCGGGATAATGCGCGGCTTCGTTCAATGAGGCGCAGGCAAAACCCCTACGCTCGCTTTTTTAAGGAAATAACATGAAACCTGAAATCCATCCCGAATACCATGAAGTGAATGTTACTTGCTCTTGCGGCAACAAATTTGTAATCAAATCCACTATGGAAAAAGAAAACTTCAACATCGAGGTTTGCTCAAACTGCCATCCTTTCTACACTGGCAAACAAAAAATTGTGGACACCGCAGGTCGCGTGGACAAATTCAATCAAAAATACGGCAATATGTTCAAACGTTCGGTTTAATGTATTGCAACAAAGGCAGCCTGAAAACTGGGGAACTGGTTTTCAGGCTGCTTTTTGTGTGCGATGGATAGGCAGCCTGAAAATGGGTTTATAAGCGCGGGATGTGTGCCGCAGGCACGTGTACTTGGTTGAGATTTGGCAAACCGCGTGCGTGGCAAAGCCATACGCCTTACTTGAATGACTAATAGATTTCAGGCTGCCTCATCGGCGTATAAATAGGCGTTGGACGCGCAACAAAAAAGGCGTATTCAATACGCCTTTGCTTTTGCTTGGATTCTTACTTTCAGGCTGCCCCGCCCACATACGGATTAAACCGCTTCTCATGCCCAATCGTGGTGGTGCGGGCATGGCCGGGGATAACCAGCGTGTCATCAGGCAGCCTGAAAAGTTTGTGGCGGATGTTGTTCAGCAAATCTTGGTGGTTGCCGCGCGGGAAGTCGGTGCGCCCGATGCTTTCGTAGAACAATACGTCGCCCGCAATCAGCAGGTTGGCGGCGGCGCAATGGAACACGACGTGCCCCGGCGTGTGCCCCGGGATGTGCAGCACGTTAAACGTAAAATTGCCCACATTCAGCGTGTCGCCTTCGTGTAGCCAGCGCGTGGGCGTGAACGCGGGGCAAACGGGGAAGCCGTAGGATGCGGTGGTTTCGGGCAGGGCATCCAGCAAAAATTGGTCATCGGCATGCGGCCCGATAACGGGAACGTTTTGCCGTTCCAGCAGCATCGGCACACCGCCTGCGTGGTCAAGATGCCCGTGCGTGAGCCAGATGGCGTTGAGTTTCAGGCTGCGTTGTTGGATTTCGGCAAGCAGGTGTTCAGCATCGCCGCCCACGTCCACCAACACGGCATCGCGCGTTTCGTCGTCCCACAGCAGCGAGCAGTTTTGGCGAAACGCGGTTACCGGCATGATTTGCAGTTGCAATGCCATGATGATTCCTTATGCGATGGGGTTTTTGCGCGGGCGACCGCGACGGCGGGGCAGGGTGGGCGCTTCGCTGGTGTTGGGCTGCGCGGGCTGTGCGCTGGTTTGCGCGGGCGCGGCGGTTGCGCTGCTGGGCTTGGTTTCGTTGAAGCCTGCATTATTCGTTTTCAGGCTGCCTTGGGCGTTGCCGTTGTTGGCATTGCTGGCGGGATTGCTTCTGTTGGCATTGCCGCCGCGCATCAGGTCAAAAAATTCGGCGTTGTTTTTGGTTTGCTTGATTTTGTCTAGCAAAAACTCGGCGGCTTCCACGTCGTCCATCGGATGAATCACGCGGCGCAGCATCCACATTCGTTGCAATTGGTCGGCGGGGACGATGAGCTCTTCGCGGCGCGTGCCCGATTTGTTGATGTTGATGGCGGGGAATACGCGCTTTTCGGCAAGGCGGCGGTCTAGGCTCAATTCCATGTTGCCCGTGCCTTTAAATTCTTCAAAAATCACGTCATCCATGCGGCTGCCTGTTTCCACCAGCGCGGTGGCGATGATGGTGAGCGAGCCGCCTTCTTCGATGTTGCGCGCCGCACCAAAAAAGCGTTTCGGGCGATGCAGCGCGTGGGCATCCACGCCGCCTGTAAGCACCTTGCCCGACATCGGCACCACGGTGTTATACGCGCGGGCAAGGCGGGTGATGCTGTCCAGCAGAATAATCACGTCTTTTTTGTGTTCCACCATGCGCTTGGCTTTTTCAATCACCATTTCGGCTACTTGCACATGGCGTTGCGCAGGCTCGTCAAAGGTGGACGCGACCACTTCGCCGCGCACGGAGCGCATCATTTCGGTTACTTCTTCGGGGCGTTCGTCAATCAGCAGCACAATCAGCTCGGCATTGGGGTAATTGGCGGTGATGGCGTGGGCGATGTTTTGCAGCATCACGGTTTTGCCCGTTTTGGGCGGGGCAACCAGCAGGGCGCGCTGTCCGAAGCCGATAGGGGAAATCAGGTCGATAATCCGCCCCGTGATGTTTTCGGTGGATTGATTATCGCGCTCCAATTTAAGCTGGCGATTGGGGAACAGCGGGGTAAGGTTTTCAAACAGAATTTTGTGGCGACTGCTTTCGGGGTGGTCGCCATTAACGCTGTCTAGCCGCACCAGCGCGAAGTATTTTTCGTCGTTTTTGGGCACGCGCACCGTGCCTTCGATGGTGTCGCCTGTGTGCAGATTAAAGCGGCGGATTTGCTGCGGGGAAACGTAAATATCATCGGGGTTGGCAAGATAGGAAGTTGCCGCGCTGCGCAAAAAGCCGTAGCCATCGGGCAGCACTTCCAGCGTGCCTGAGCAGATAAATTCTTGCCCGTTTTGAATCAGCTCGCGCACAATTTGGAAAACAAGGTCTTGTTTTCGCAAGCGGTTCGCGCCGTCGATGCCCATTTTTTCGGCTTGTTCTAGGAGTTCCGTAATGTGTTTGGTTTGGAGTTCGGTAACGTGCATGGTGTTGGGATTGTTTGTGAATAAAGGATAGGCAGCCTGAAAACGCAGTTGCGCTGCCAAATTGGTTGAAAATAGGTTGGGGAAATATGCCTGAGATGGCGTAGAACTTTGAAACGCGCGGATTTTAGGGGCTGGGCTGGGCGTTGTCAATTTGGGCGTGTGTAAAAAAGTGGGATAAGGCAGCCTGAAAATGGTTGGAGCAGGGTGGCGCAAACAGGTTTATGTAAACGAATGTGAAGTGTAGTAGAATGTAATTGAAACAAACTTTCAGGCGGTTTGCGCGGCATCGTGTTGTAAATTACAAGACAGCCTGAAATCTTTGCAAAAGCTAAAATACAATAAGAAATGGTCAATTCTCCGTCATTCCCGCGTAGGCGGGAATTTTGGTTAAACTTAAACAGTGCTTTGTTTTTTCAATAATTTAGGAATATCAAGCAAGATTCTCGCCTACGCGGGAATGACGGCATTTCTTATTTTTAGCTTCGCAACTCCGCTTTGCTACGCAGGCTGCCTTTGGGGTTTTGCAAAGGTTTTAGCCTGAAATAGCAGCCTGAAACAAAGGAACGGTTTATGTGGAAATTTTTATTGATTGCGCTGGCAATCGCGTGGCTGGCTTGGCTGCGCAATAACAGTATGTCGGCGGCGCGGTTTTTGTATGAAAGCGTGAAAAGCAATCCGAAAACGCATGAGTGGCTGCGGCAGAATGTGTCGGGCAATCGCATCAATGATTTGGTGGCGGTGCGGCAGCGGTTTGGTTTGTCGTTGCGCTATGCGAATGAATTGTTGGATGAGTTTCAGGCGCGGCGGTAGCGCGGTAAGCCTGATAGGCAGCCTGAAATGGCGTAACAGAAGGAAAATAGGATGAGTTTTTTAGACACAAAACAGCAAAAACCTGAGGTGCTGGCGGTGCGCTTGGCGGCGAAAACGCGCATTTTTGAAGTGCAGGAAGTGGATTTGCGCTTTGCCAACGGCGTGGAGCGCACTTATGAGCGTTTAACGCCGTCGCGCAAGCCTGCGGTGATGGTGTTGCCGATTGAAAATGGCGAGTTGATTATGGTGCGCGAGTATGCGGTGGGTCCTGAGCGGTATGAATTGACGTGCGTGAAGGGCTTGATTGATGCGGGTGAAACGCCTGAACAGGCGGCGCGGCGCGAGTTGCAAGAGGAAATTGGTTTCACGGCGGCAAAATTAACGCCGCTGCGCGCGCTGTATGCCTCGCCCAGCCATATGTTTGGGCTGATGCACGTGTTTATCGCGGAGGATTTGAGCGCGTCTAAACTGGATGGCGATGAGCCTGAGCCGTTGATTCCTGTGCGCATTGCGTTGGCGCAGTTGGATGCGCTGATTGATGATGATGCGCTGGGCAATGCGCAAACGCTGTCGGCGTTGATGCTGTTGCAGCGCAAGCGTCCTGAGCTTTTTCAGGCTGCCTAATGGTTTTCAGGCTGCCTTTTCAGGCTGCCTATAAAAATAGTAACCCAATAAGAAAGATAGATTATGTTAAGCAAAATTAGTGAGATTTTGGATTCGTTGTCCAATGCGGAGCGTAAGGTGGCAGAATGCGCGCTGTCTGAACCTAAATGGTTTGTGCACGCGGCGGTGGCGGAGATTGCGGAGCGGGCGGAAGTGTCGCAGCCAACGGTGATTCGGTTTTGCCGCAGCTTGGGCTACAAGGGGCTGCCTGAATTTAAACTGGAACTGTCTGCCAGCATCAGCCACAACGGTTTGCCGTTTGTGCACGCCGAATTGAACACCGATGACAGCATGGGCGATGTGATGGAAAAAGTGTTGGGTAACACGGCTGCGGCGTTGCTGGGTGCACGGCGCAGTTTGGATGAAAACGAGCTGGAAAACGCGATTGCCATGCTGTCGCACGCGCGGCGCATTGAGTTTTACGGCTTGGGCAATTCGGGCATTGTGGCGCAAGATGCGCAGCATAAATTTTTCCGTTTGGGCGTGTCCACCGTGGCGTATTCGGATACGCATATTCAACTGATGGCGGCGGCGGTTTTAACGGCGCAAGATGTGTTGGTGGTGATTTCCAATTCGGGATCGTCGATTGAGCTGCTGGATGCGGTGAGCATCGCCAAGGAAAACGGCGCCAAAGTGATTGTGATTACCCGCGCGGGCAGCCCGCTGGCGCAGTTTGCTGATTGCGAATTGGCGCTGGCGGCGCAGGAAGATGCGCATCGTTATTCGCCAATGGTGTCGCGGGCGTTGCAGCTGGCGGTGGTGGATATTTTGGCGATTGGCTTGGCGTTGCGCTTGGGCGAAACGGCTTCGTTGCAGTTGGAAAAAGGCAAGCGCAGTATTTTGAGCCATCGCGTGAGCGAGTGATGCGCGATAGAGTTTTCAGGCTGCCCGTGGTGTTGCGTAAACAGAGTAGGCAGCCTGAAAACCAAAATGGAGCGGCGACGGCTTGTCGCCAAATGATGTGCCATCGCTTGCGGGTTTTATAAAGCTTTCAGGCTGCCTATTGATGTAACCGAGTAGGCAGCCTGAAAACCGTTATCCGTTATCGTTAGCTATTTTGTACAGCGTTAGAGGCAGCCTGAAAACAAAGTTAGGCGCGTTGCCCGCTATTTTGCGCAACATCAGAGGCAGCCTGAAAACAGAATAGGGCGCATTGCCCGCATACAAAATAGGCAGCCTGAAACGCCATCCCCCCGTTTCAGGCTGCCTTTTCATCCAAATGCAGCCTGAAAATCACTATAATCCCGTTTCCGCTGATAACCGATAAAAAAGGAAAACACCATGACCACCCCCACCAACCTCCCCGCATGGCAAGCCCTGCAACAAGACTACGAACAAACCCAATCCGTCCAAATGCGCGACCAATTCGCCCAAGACCCCGAGCGCGCCAACCGCTATTGGCTGGAAGTGGGCGGCTTGGCGGTGGATTTCTCCAAAAACCGCATCAACGACACCATCATCACCCATCTGGTTGAACTTGCCGAGCAAGCAGGGCTGCCCGAACGCATTGAGCAAATGTATCGCGGCGAAAAAATCAACGAAACCGAAAACCGCGCCGTGCTGCACGTTGCCCTGCGCAACCGCAGCAACACGCCGATTAAGGTGGACGGCAAAGACGTGATGCCCGAAGTGAACCACGTTTTGCGCAAAATGGGCGATTTTACCCGCGCCGTGCGCAGCGGCGAATGGCTGGGCTACACCAACCAAGTCATCACCGATGTGGTCAATATCGGCATCGGCGGCTCCGATTTGGGGCCGCTGATGATGTGCACCGCGCTGAAAAATTTTGGGCATCCGCGCCTGAATATGCATTTCGTTTCCAATGTGGACGGTGCGCAAATGCGCGACGTGCTGGAAAAAGTCCACCCCGAAACCACGCTGTTCATCATCGCATCCAAAACCTTCACCACCCAAGAAACGCTCACCAACGCCCACACCGCGCGCGATTGGTTCTTGCAAGCAGGCAGCGAAAAAGACATCGCCAAGCACTTTGTCGCCATTTCCACCAACCAAAAAGCCGTTGCCGAATTCGGCATCGACACCGAGCATATGTTTGAATTTTGGGATTGGGTGGGCGGACGATACAGCTTGTGGTCGGCCATCGGCTTGCCCATTATGCTGTATTTGGGCGAAGAAAATTTTATTGAGCTGCTGGAAGGCGCGCACTTGATGGACCAACACTTCCGCAACGCCCCGCTGTCGCGCAATCTGCCCGCGCTGATGGGGCTAATCGGCATTTGGTACATCAATTTTTACGGCGGCGGCAGCCACGTTATCGCGCCCTACGACCAGCACCTGCACCGCCTGCCCAAATACATCCAACAGCTAGACATGGAATCCAACGGCAAGCAAGTGCAAATGGATGGCACGCCTGTTGCCACCGAAACAGGGCCAATCATCTGGGGCGAAACGGGCATCAACGGGCAGCATGCCTTTTTCCAACTGCTGCACCAAGGCACGCACATCACGCCGATTGACCTCATCGCCAGCTTGGAAAAACGCAGCAACCTGCCCGGGCATCACGAAATCCTGCTCAGCAACGTGTTCGCCCAAGCCGAAGCCTTTATGCGCGGCAAAACGCCCGCCGAAGCCCGCGCCGAACTGCAAGCGCAAGGCGTGCCCGCCGAGCATATCGAAGCGCTTGTGCCGCACAAAACATTCAGCGGCAACCGTCCTACCAACGTTATCCTGCTGGATAAAATCACCCCGCGCAACATGGGCAGCCTGATTGCCATGTATGAACACAAAGTCTTCACCCAAGGCGTGATTTGGGGCATCAACAGCTTTGATCAATGGGGCGTGGAACTGGGCAAACAGCTTGCCAAAACCATTCTCGCCGAGCTGACGGGTGCAATCGACCCGCAGCCGCACGACGCTTCCACCAGCAAACTGGTGCGCTTGTATCGGCAAAAAAATTGCGAAGTGGATGGGACTTGCGCGTTGTTTGAATAATGGGGCATTGCTGTCTTGCGGATAAATAGGCAGCCTGAAAATGCGGAAAGAGGCGTTTTCAGGCTGCCTTGTATTGTGAGGCAGCCTGAAAACAGTCCAATCCCGCCATCCCCAAATTCATTTTGCCAACTGCGCCAATTTTCGCTAAACTCGCCCCGTTTTTATTTTCGCAACCACACAATGAACGAACCCGAGCAGAGCCGCGGCAACCAACCTTGCCGCCACTGCACAACCTAGCCATAAGGCAGCCTGAAAACGTATTTGAAACGCCGTTTGCGCTTTGCTAAACCGCGCCTCATCCGTTTTCAGGCTGCCTTTTGCGGTTTGCAGGATGGCTCATCTAACGCGCATACAAGGCAGCCTGAAACGCCATCCGCCCGCGCCGATTCGTTCCCACCCAAAGGATTCACGCCACAATGGACATCAGTTGGCTCGCCGAGCCGCAAACATGGATAGGTTTCGCCACGCTGCTTATATTAGAAGTGGTGCTGGGCATTGATAACCTAGTTTTCGTAGCCATCCTAGCAAGCAAAGTCAAACCCGCGCTGCGCGATAAAGCCCGCATCACAGGGCTGGCGCTTGCCGTTGTCATCCGCATCATTATGCTAGGCTTTATGGCGCACATCATCACGCTCACCCAGCCTCTGTTTCACTTGGGCGCGCACAGCGTTTCAGGCAAAGATTTAATTATGCTCGGCGGCGGCATCTTTTTGCTGTACAAAGCCACCACCGAGCTACACGAGCGGCTAGAAGGCGAAAACCATTTCCAAGTTGCCGACACGCACAAAAAACACGCCCTCTTTTGGAGCGTGGTGGCGCAGATTGTGGTGCTGGATGCCGTGTTTTCCATTGATAGCGTGATTACTGCCGTGGCGATGGTGGAGCATATTGTGGTGGCGATGGCGGCGGTTGCCGTTGCCATGACCGCGATGATAACCGCCAGCAAAGTGCTGACCAATTTTGTGGACAAGCATCCCACCGTGGTGATGCTGTGCTTGGGTTTTTTGCTGATGATAGGGTTTAGCCTGATTGCCGAAGCCTTCCATTTCCACATCCCCAAAGGCTATCTCTACGCCGCCATCGGCTTCTCCATCCTGATTGAAGTGTTTAACCAAGTTTCGCAAAAAAACACCAAGAAAAACGACTACGCAGGCAGCTCATGGCGACAACGCACCGCCGAAAACGTGCTGGGCATGATGGGCATCCGCGAAACGCTGCTAGACAAAAACGGGCGCGACAACGGCGATAGTGAACATTTTGAAGACAACGAAAAATCCATGATACGCAGCGTGCTTACCCTAGCCGAACGCCCGATTTTCGGCGTGATGATACCGCGCAGCGACATTGAACGGCTGGATATTTCGCAAAGCAAAGACGAGCAAAAAGCCAAGCTGATTGAATGCCCCTATTCGCGGCTGTTGGTGGTGGGCAAAGCAGGCGTGGACGAGCCTTTGGGCTACATCAACAAAAAAGACCTGCTCACGCAAATCTTGGAAACAGGCGAAACCCATATTCAGGCTGCCTTAAAGCAACCCCTGATGCTGCCTGAAAGCGCCACCGCGCTGCAAGCCATTGAGCTGTTTCGCAAGCACAGCGCCGATTACGCCCTAGTGGTGGACGAATTTGGCGCGGTGCTCGGCATGGTAACCATGAAAGACTTGCTGGAAACCATCGCAGGCGAGTTCCCCGAAGAATTTGAGCGCGAAGAAGAGCCCAGTGTGCAAGAAAACACCGACGACAGCCTCACCGTGGATGGCGCGTTGGAATATGTAGAACTCGCCCCGCAGCTGAACCTGCCGCCACCCGCCGAAGATGCCGATTTCCACACCGTGGCCGGCTTGATTATGGAGCAAATGCAAGACTTGCCCGAAGTGGGCGACAGCATCCAGTTTCACGGCTGGCGGTTTGAAGTGCTGGAAAAAGACGGGCATCGCGTGGAGCGCGTGAAGATTAGCCGCGTGCCAGAGGAAGAATAGGCAGCCTGAAAGGAATAGGCAGCCTGAAAATGGGACGGCGACGGCTCGTCGCCAAATGGTTAAACAAAGAAGGCAGCCTGAAAAACAATCAACACCATCACGCCCAATCCACCCCAAAACCAAAGGCAGCCTGAAAACCCAGTTTCCCAGTTTTCAGGCTGCCTCTATATCAGCAAAACGCCTATCAAATCACATGGTCTTGCACAGGCGCATCATCCGCTTCCTTGCCGTTTAACAACGCGCTTAGGTTGCGCCAATAATTGTTATCCAAGCCCAGCATCATCACGCTGTGTTCCTTGGCAAATGGCGAGGCATCCTGCCAAGCCACTTGGCGCATAAACGATTCTGCCATAAACGCATCCTGCAACGATTTCAGGCTCACATACACATGGTTAGCGTTGCTGGCAATCAGAGCAGGTTGTGGCGATGGCAATTCATTCTGCGCCACGTTCACATCAGGCTGCGCCGTTTGCGGTGCAACATCATCGTTGGCCGCCACATTCATGCTGTCGCCCGCTTTCAACGCCTCAATGCGCACATTGGTTGAGCCTTGCTGGATAAAGCCCAACGCCTTTGCCGCGCCTTTGGATAAATCCAACACGCGCTTGCCGTGGAAAGGCCCGCGGTCGTTGATGCGCACCACAATCGTTTTGCCGTTTGCCAGATTGGTTACCCGCACATAGCTGGGAATCGGCAAGGTGCGGTGGGCGGCGGTAAGCGCGTTCATGTCAAACCGCTCGCCGCTGGAAGTTTTTTTGCCGTGAAAGCCTGGACCATACCATGAAGCACGCCCTGTTTGGCTAAAATTTTTCTCTACGCTTTTTCTTGGGTAGTAGCGTTTGCCCGCCACCTTGTAGCTTAAATTGGCGGTGGAATGCAAAGCCTCTGCTTGAACCGTTTTAGCTGGCTCGCGCTGCGCGGATTGCTCCGTGCGCGTGGTGGAGCAGCCTGTTGCCAGTAATACAAAAACGCCCGTTAAAAGAGTATGTTGAATTTTAGTCAAAATGTGTTCCAGTTCTTGAGTTGAAGATATTTGCAAGCCTAAACAACTATATATTGTGATGCGTATAGTTGTTTTGGGGGTTTACGAGCCGCCTGCGTAGCCCAGTTGTCGCCATGCTTCAAACACCGTAATCGCCACGGTATTGGATAAATTCATGCTGCGATTGTTTGGCATCATGGGGAAACGAATTTTCTGATTTTCAGGCAGCGTGTCCAACACCGTAGCGGGCAAGCCGCGCGTTTCGGGGCCAAATAAAAACACATCGCCCGCCTGAAAAGCCACGCTATCGGGGCGGGTTTTGCCCTTGGTGGTGAGCGCGAAAATGCGTTTGCCTTGGAGCGCGTCCAAACATTCGGCAAGGGTTTCGTGCACAATCAGCGTAGAAAATTCGTGGTAATCCAAACCCGCCCGCTTCATTTTCGCGCTATCTAGCGGAAAACCCAGCGGTTTGATCAGCCGCAATTCGCAGCCTGTGTTGGCGCAAAGGCGAATAATATTGCCCGTGTTGGGCGGAATCTCGGGTTCAAATAATACAACGGTGAACATCGTTTTAATCCTAATTTGTTGATTGTAAATAATCTTTACAAAAATTGTGCCGTTGCAAGCCGTGCAATATGCGCCTTTTTGCAACAGCAAGTCAAATATTTTTTCATTTATTACACGCGATTACACAGGCATAAACTTCGGCAGCCCCCGCTAAAAGCAGGGCGCGGGATAATTCGGCGATGCTGGAATGCGTGGTGCTAACATCATCAATTATCACAACTTTACAGTTCTTAACGTTTGCATGGATGCGAAATGCGCC
>CAJPSG010000009.1 GCA_905373195.1 Kingella oralis | reverse complement strand
ACTGACCTTCTTTGTTTGGGAAAGTGTTGCACTTGTGAGGCGAATGTAAGAAGCCGTGTTTCATCAGGCCGTTGAAGAAGTGTTTGGCAGCCTGAAACCGTTTTTGGAAAAAAATCCCAAATACTTGCAGCATGGCTTGCTGGAACGCTTGGTTGAGCCTGAGCGCGTAATTATGTTTCGCGTGTCTTGGGTGGACGACAAGGGCAATGTGCAAGTAAACCGTGGCTATCGTATTCAAATGAATTCCGCCATCGGGCCTTACAAAGGTGGCTTGCGCTTTCACCCCACCGTTGATTTAGGCGTATTGAAATTTCTCGCTTTTGAACAAGTCTTCAAAAATGCGCTCACCACCCTGCCCATGGGCGGCGGCAAAGGCGGCTCCGATTTTGACCCCAAAGGCAAATCCGATGCCGAAGTGATGCGCTTTTGCCAAGCCTTTATGACCGAATTAGCCCGCCACATCGGCGCGGATTTAGACGTGCCAGCGGGCGATATTGGCGTGGGCGGGCGCGAAATCGGCTATCTATTTGGGCAATACAAACGCGTGCGCAACGAATTTGCTTCCGTGCTCACCGGCAAAGGTTTGTCATACGGCGGCAGCCTGATTCGCCCCGAAGCCACGGGCTACGGCTGCGTGTATAGTCGCTCCAATTAAGTCTTATACAAGGCGGCGAGCCGCAGATAGTACAAGTAGTACAGCAAGGCGAGCCAACGCTGTATAAGGCTTAATTGGAGCGACTATATTTCGCCCAATCCATGTTGCACACGCGCGGCGAGCAGTTGGCGGGCAAGCGCGTGGTGATTTCAGGCAGCGGCAACGTTGCCCAATATGCGTGCGAAAAAGCCATCCAACTGGGGGCAAAAGTGCTCACCGTGTCCGATTCCAACGGCTTTGTGAAATTCCCCGACAGCGGCATGACCGAAGCGCACGTTGCCGCGCTGCTGGAACTGAAAAACGAACGCCGCGAACGTCTGTCGGTGTATGCCAAAGAACAAGGCTTGGCATACTTCGCCGACCAAAAACCATGGGGCGTGCCTTGCGACATCGCGCTGCCTTGCGCCACCCAAAACGAATTGGACGAAGCCGCCGCCAAAACCCTATTGGCAAACGGCGTGCAATGCGTTGCCGAAGGCGCGAACATGCCTTCCACTTTGGGCGCGGTGGAAGCGTTTACCCAAGCCAAAATTCTCTACGCCCCAGGCAAAGCATCCAACGCAGGCGGCGTGGCAACATCGGGCTTGGAAATGAGCCAAAACGCCATTCGCCTATCATGGAGCGCGGAAGAAGTGGATAAACGCCTGTTTGACATCATGGCGAACATCCACGAAAACTGCGTGGAAAACGGCGCAACCGCCGATGGCTATGTGAACTATGTGAACGGCGCGAACATTGCGGGCTTCCGCAAAGTTGCCGATGCCATGCTGGCGCAAGGGGTGGTATAACCGGCAGCATCCTGCAAACAAATAGGCAGCCTGAAAACCGGGAAAGCGGGTTTCAGGCTGCCTTTGCGTTTGTTAAAATCCCCTTTTCCCACGCAGCCTGAAAGCGAGTCCAACATGGCAGAAAAATCCGTTTACACCAAAGTCGTCGCCGCTATCGCCGTTGTGCTGTTCGGCGCAATGGGCTACGGCGGCTACCGCTTCATCCAAGCCGTGAGCGAGGGCGCGGCAGGCATCCAAAACACCGCCTCGCCCGTTGCCCTGCCCGAAATCAACCTAGAAGCCTCCGCCCCGCTGCTGCCCTTGCCCGCCAGCGATGCAAACGATTCCGTCAGTACAGGCGAAGACGTGGTCATCAAAGCAGGCGATTTCTCCTACACCGCAGGCGAGCCCAATATCCGCGTTTCGCTCTCCAACCAAGGCAAATTCACCGTTTCCACCGTTTACATCAGCCTCGCGCTATACATCAACGACGGCAAACACGCCGTTGCCGAAAGCAAAAGCATCCCCATCACGCTAGAATCCCCGCTGGAAGTGGGTGGCACAGTCGTGCTTGGCGTGCCTGCCGATGGCGTAACATGGCGCAGCGAGGCGGTTCAGGCTGCCAAAACGCGCAAAATCCTCGCCCAAGTGGTCGGCGCGAGCGACGAAGCGCAAAGCGACATTGCCTATTCGCAAAGCAGCGCGGGCAAATGGCTCACCCAAGTGCCCAGCCCCGAAGATAACGCCGCAACCAAAGCCCCCGCCAACCCCGCGCCGCCAATGCAGCCTGAAAACGAAGCCAACGAGTCGCGCATCGCCCCCGATGAACAAGAACTCGCGCCCCAAGAAACCGAATCGCCCGTCCCCGCCTCCAAGCGTGAAAAACCGCGCAGCATCAAAGAAGAGCTGGGCATGGAAGAAATGCCCACAGGCGAAACAGGCGTGATTTCATACGAACGCACAAGAGGCACCAAATGAACAATCAAAAAATCCTCGTGGCAGGGCTGGGCAGCACAGGGCTTTCCATCCTGCGCTATCTTGCCCACATCAGCGCAAACCAAGTCGCCGCCTACGATGAAAACCTCACCGCCGAGCGCCAAGCCGAACTCGCCCAGCAATTCCCCCGCTACCCTACCCTTTCAGGCAGCCTGAAAACCGCGTTAGCCGATAAAACCATGCTTATCCTAAGCCCTGGCATCAGCCGCAGGCAGCCTGAAATCCGCGAATTTGAACAACGCGGCGGCGTGGTAACAGGCGACGTTGCCATCCTTGCCGACCTGCTGCGCCACCAGCGCGACCGCATCCTCGCCATCACAGGCAGCAACGGCAAAACCACCACCACCAGCCTCGTCGGGCATCTTTGCCAACAAAGCGGCTTGGATACCGTTATCGCAGGCAACATCGGCACGCCCGTGTTAGACGCATGGCTGCAACGGCAAGGCAAAAGCGCGGATGTGTGGGTGTTGGAACTATCCAGCTTTCAACTGGAAACCACGCCCAGCCTCGCCGCCGCAGCCGCCGCCTGTCTCAACATCTCCGAAGACCACCTCAACCGCTACGACGACCTCTTGGACTACGCCCGCGCCAAAGACCAAATTTTCAACGACTGCCGCGTGCAAATCCTCAACGCCGACGACCCCTTCTGCCGCGCCATGCACCGCCCTGCGCAGCAAACCCGTTATTTTTCGCTCGCGCAAGCCGCCGATTATTGGCTAGACCCCGTTTCAGGCAGCCTGAAACAGCAGGATGCCGACTTGATGGCGCAAAGCCAAATCCCGCTACAAGGCAGCCACAACACTGCCAACGCACTCGCCGCACTCGCCCTATGCGAAGCCATCGGCATCCCGCGCAGTGAACTGGTGCAACACATCCAAACCTTCCACGGCTTGCCCCACCGCGTAGAAAAAATCGGCGCAAAAGACGGCGTGGTTTACATTGACGACAGCAAAGGCACCAACGTGGGCGCAACCGTGGCCGCCATCGCAGGGCTGCCGCAAAAAATCGTGCTTATCGCAGGCGGGCAAGGCAAAGGGCAAGACTTCGCCCCGCTTGCCGCCGTGTTGCAAGACAAAGCCCGCGCCGTGTTCCTGATTGGCGTGGACGCGCCCAAAATCGCCGCCGAACTCGCCGCGCGTAACGTGCCGCATCGGTTCTGCGACACGCTGCCACAAGCCGTTGCCGCCGCCCACGCCGCCGCACAGGCAGGCGACATCGTGCTGCTGTCCCCCGCCTGCGCCAGCTACGATATGTTCCAAGGCTATGCCCATCGGGCGCAAGTGTTTAAAGAAGCGTTTGAGCAGCTGTAAATCTTTGAGGCAGCCTGAAAACAGGTTTAACTTTATGATGTCCGAACTTCAATCACACTAACTTTCCCAACTAAATAAGGAATGCCAAATGGGTGTATATCGTTGTAACCATTGCAAATTCATTAGTGAACACATTATTCATCGCAGTATGCCGCCAACAAAATGTGCCAACTGCGGGCAAGATGTAACGGTGTACGAGACTGCGCCATTTATCCAACACATTATTGACCGTTGGGCAAGCGCTGTGCGTGAACTCAATGCCTTGAAAAATCAAGATAAAGAACCAACCGAACAGCAACAAGCGCAGGAACACAATCAAAGCAACCCTTTGGACAAGGTAAAACTATCCGACACCAATATTCTTGCTAATATTGAGCAGCACCAGCCGCTAACTGATTGGTTTAAAAATAAACAAATTACTCCTGAATTTGATTGCGCTGCCATAGATATGAGTGGTTATTTTGACGAAGCTGCTGCAAAGATTGGCAAAAACTTCGCCATATTCCAAGATATTCTCAACAAAATTGCGTGGAACTACCGTAATAACCATAGTGGCTTAAACCTAGACTTAAAAAAATACAGTCAAAAAGAAGCGCAACAAATCAACAATATCTGTCGTGAATTTTATAGCCATACATTATTTTCTCGTTATACCTACCAAAAACAAGACAAGTTGATACACCTAAAACTGCAAGCCGCAACACCCATTCGTCAATTTTTTAACGGCACATGGTTAGAATGGTTTGCACTCAACGAAATACTTACCCTAGCTAAACAATATGGTAAAAATTACAACTTCTCTTGCGCCCGTAGCGCGAAAATTCGCTTTACCAACGAAGATTTGCACGAATTGGACGTGTTATTTTTGCCGAAAAATAAACAGCTCATTGTGATTGAATGCAAAACAGGGGAATACCGTCAAAATTTAGATAAATATTTGAATTTAAGAAAACGCTTGAATATCCCTGCTGACAATTTTATTCTGTTAGTTACCAACATAAATGAAGCGCAAGCCAAATCACTAAGCAGTATGTATCAACTCACATTCGTTACACTAACTGGCTTAATCGAACAGTTGAAAAAAGTAATGTAAAAAATTTCAACCACCGCTTTCAGGCAGCCTGAAAGCATCAATAAGGAGAAAGACGATGTTCAACAAATCCATCGCACTATTTAGCGCAACCATACTGCTCGCCGCGTGCAACAGCGTGGCACAACCCAAGCCCGCGCAACCGCAATCCGCGCCCGCCGCACAATCGGCTGCGCCTGCGCCCATCCGCCAAGCATGGCGTTTAACCGAATTGAGCGGCTTTAAAGGCGAAATCCCCGCCAACGCCAAAATGGATTGGACAAAGCTGCCCAACGCTTATGCCTACATGGGCTGCAATCACATGAACTTCCACGCGCAAGCCGCCTCAGGCAGCCTGAAACTGGGCGAAATGACTTCCACCGCCATGCTGTGCGAAAACAATCAGCTAGAAGATGCGTTTACCACCGCCATGAAGCGCGTGTCGCGCTATGAAATCAACGGGCAAACGCTGATTTTGCGCGGCAAAAATGGCGTGCAAATAAAATTTACGCCTGCGCAGTAATCCGCATATATAAAGGCAGCCTGAAAACGGTTAAACCCGTTTTCAGGCTGCCTTCTATCGTTCAGTTTCGCCCATCACAAGCCAAACAACCCCGCATCCCCCTTGCCCTGCCGCACCAATTCCACCCCATCCGTCATATCAATCACCGTGGTCGGCTCGGTGCCGCACCAGCCGCCGTCAATCACCAAATCCACCGCGTGTTCCAAACGGTCGCGGATTTCATATGGGTCGGTCAGCGGCTCGTCATCCTCAGGCAGCATCAGCGTGCTGCTCAACATCGGCTCGCCCAATTCTTTCAGCAACGCCAGCGCAATCGCATTATCGGGCACGCGTAGCCCAATCGTTTTGCGCTTCGGGTGCAGCGTGCGATTGGGTACTTCCTTGGTCGCCTGCAAAATAACCGTGTAACTACCAGGGGTCGCCGCTTTCAGTTGACGAAACTGACTATTGTCCACCTTGGCGTATGTGCCCAAACCGCTCAAATCCGCGCACATCAGCGTGAGATGATGCTTCAAATCAATTTTGCGAATCGCCAAAATCCGATCCATCGCCGTTTTATCGCCCAGCGCGCAGCCCAGCGCGTAACACGAATCGGTGGGATACACAATCACTCCACCCTTGCGCACAATCTCCACCACCTGCTTAATCAAGCGCTCTTGCGGATTATCGGGATGAATCGTAAAAAATTGAGTCATGGTTTATTCCTTGTAAAAAGTTTTCAGGCTGCCATTTTGCATCAGGCAGCCTGAAAATCATTTTGTTGTTTTCAAATAATGTTCCAAAATCGCCAACGCATACTGCACCGCCTGTTCCCGCACCGCCTTGCGATCGCCCTTAAAATGATACTGCTTCGCCCAAATGCGCTGCTTGGTAGCAAAGCCAAACCACACCGTGCCCACAGGCTTATCCGCCGTGCCGCCATCGGGGCCGGCAATGCCCGAAATGCTCAACGCATAATCGCTTTTCGCCGCAATCAACGCGCCCAACGCCATCTCGCGCACCACCTCCTCGCTCACCGCACCATAATGCCGCAGCGTATCGCTGTTCACATTCACCAGCTGCTCCTTGGCTTGGTTGGAATACGTGATATACGCGCGCTCAAAAAACGCCGAGCTGCCCGCGATGCTGGTCAATTCCGCCGCCAGCAGCCCGCCTGTGCACGATTCGGCACAGGTAATTTTTTGTTTACGCGCAATCAATTCAGATGCGATGTATTCAAGTCGTGTCATGATGTTCTCGGTTCACAACGCCGTTTTCAGGCTGCCTGCCGTATGGCAGAATCACCATCAAAACTGCACACAATCATTTTAAAATCAATATCATGCGGGATAACCTCGCCCCGCATCCCTTCTTGGCTCGCCTGCACAAAACGAATATGCGTGAAATACTTATTTGCCGACACCTCGGGCAATGCGCCCAAACTTTGTGGGATTTCAATCGTAAGCAAATGAATATTCTGCTCCATTTTGCTGTGCTCATAATGCCCCGCCTGCGCATGGCATTGCACAACTATTTGATTACTCCGCAAAATTTCCAGCAGCAAATGCACCGCGTGATACGTTGGCATCATAAATTCGCTCCAACGCTGCAAATCCTGCCTGCGCTTTTGCGCATCCACCTTTTGCCAAAAATAATAGCTCGGCAGCTCAACAGGCGTTGTTCCCCCCGCCACCAACATCCGCTGCTTGACCGCCATCAGCCATTCATTTTCACGGATATGCTGCCCAAATTTCTGCTGCACTTCCTGCAAATTCTGCGCCGTTTGGTTCAACCGCTCCAACATCGGCGCATCATTTTGATATTTCTCACTTTGCCGTTGGCGTTCCAACTCCTGCAAAATATCCAACTTCAATTCCGCACGCGACGAGCTTTCCATAATCTCAAACAACGTGCTCAACGCAATATGGTGCGACCATTTATCATCGCCAGAGGTGGCATGGTTGAAGCGGTTGAACAAATGCTCAATACGAATCAAGCTGCGAACGCGCTCGGTCAATGGGTGGTCAAAACTTAACATCTATATGATTTTCCTTATTTTTCACTGGCAAAACATCGTTTCAGGCTGCCTGAAACAACGCTAAATACGCGCGATGCTGCCGTTCAACTGCTTGTTGCAAATCTTGTAAACTGCCTGCATTGGCAATCACATCATCCGCAACACGCAACCGCGCCTCATCACTCGCTTGGGTAGCCATAATGGCGCGAACAGCGGCTTCTGTCAAACCATTGCGCGCCATCACTCGCTGCACGCGAATCGGTTCAGGACAAGTAACCAGCAAAATCCGTTTCACAAGCGATTGAAAAATAGGATGTTCCACCAAAGTCGGAATTTCCACCACACCATAGGCAGCCTGAAAATCCTTTTGCTGCCGCTCAATCTCCGCAAAAATCAACGGATGCAAAATCGCCTCCAACTGCTCTTTTGCCTGCCCATCCGCAAACACCATCTCGCGCATATACGCACGATTGAGGCAGCCTGAAACGGTAAGTGCCGCATCTCCAAACTGCTGCCGAATCTGCTGCAATGCCATGCTACCCGCCGTTTGCGTCAACTGCCGCGAAATCGCATCCGCATCAATTCGTGGCACGCCCAAAGCAGAAAAATCGGCAGCGACTTGACTCTTGCCACTACCGATTCCACCTGTTAGTCCAATCCAAACAGTCATTTTAAAAGCCTGATTTCATCAGCCACCAGCGCACAAAATCGCCCACCGAGCCGTGAAATAAAAACACAAACCAGCCCGCAATTGCCAAGCATGGACCAAATGCCATCGGCGTATTTCGCGCAATGCGTTTGACCAAAAACGCCGCAATGCCCACAACCGAAGCACCCAGCAAGGTAATCGGTATAACAGCAACGCCCAGCCACGCTCCGATTGCCGCCAGCAATTTGAAGTCGCCGTAGCCCATGCCCTCTTTGCCTGTGAGCAGCTTAAATGCCCAATACAACGTCCACAGGCTCATATAGCCCACCATTGCACCGATAACTGCTTGTTCCAATGGCACAAAACCTGTTTTCAAGTTAAACAGCAACCCGAACCATATCAATGGCAAGGTCAGCTCGTCAGGCAATAATTGCGTATCCGCATCAATAAACGTCATCGCAATCACATATGCCGTAAATACGCACGCGCCGATGGTTTCCAGCGAATAGCCATATTGCCATGCCATCAGCCCAAACAACACACCTGTTAGCAATTCCACCAAGGGATAGCGGATACTGATCGGCGTATGACAAGAATAGCATTTACCACGCAAAATCAACCAACTAATCACAGGAATATTTTGCCAAGGTTTAACACTTGCTCCACAATTCCCGCAGCGCGATCGCGGTGTGATTAAGTTGAAAGTTGACTGCTCAATGGCTTCTAATCCCAAATGTGCTCTCGCTGCCCGTGTCCACTCATTATTGAGCATCACGGGCAAACGATAGATAACTACGTTCAGGAAACTGCCGATTAACAGACCAAAAATGACAGCAATTACGATTGAAATATCCAAGACCTATTCCTTAACCTAAGGCATCGCCCATGCTGAATAGTGGCAAATACATCGCAACCAAAATCACACCTACAATGCTGCCCAATACAACCATAATGATAGGTTCCATCAAAGAGGAAAGTGTTGCCACAGCAGTATCCACCTCATCCTCATAGAATTCCGCCACTTTATTCAACATATCATCCAATGCACCAGACTCTTCACCGATGGATGTCATTTGCACCACCATATTGGGAAAGATACCCGATGCTTGCATGCCAGATGTAAGCGAAATACCTTGGTTTACTTTGCTACGAATTTCATAAGTTGCTTCTTCGTAAATGATATTTCCTGATGCCCCTGCAACAGAATCCAATACCTCTACCAACGGCACACCTGCGGTAAACAATGTAGCTGTCGTACGTGCCCAGCGCGCAATCGTTGCCTTACGCACAATTTCACCAAAAATAGGCATTTTCAACAACCATCCATCCACACGTTTTTGGAATGCCGGAGATCGTTTATGATATTGTGTCAAAGCAAAAACCACGCCAATCAATACAGGAATAACAATCCAGCCCTGTGAAACAAAGAAATCCGAAATATTCATCATCCATTGCGTCAAACCAGGTAATTCTGCACCCAATCCTTCATAAATTTTCTTGAATGATGGTAACACGAACATCATCATAATAATGATGAGCACAATCGCCACCACAATCACAGCAATCGGATAAGTGAGCGCACTTTTTACTTTTTTCTTAATGGCTTGCGTTTTTTCCATATAGGTTGCTAATTTATCTAGCAAACCTTCCAATACACCACCCGCTTCGCCAGCAGCAACCAAGTTGCAATAAAATTTATCAAAATATTTAGGATGTTGTGAAAAAGAACTCGCCAAGGAATTACCTTGCTCAACGCTATTTTTTACATCCAGCAGCAAATTGGTCATTGCTGCATTAGAATGACCTTTCGCCACAATATCAAATGCTTGCATCAGCGGCAAACCCGCTTTCATCATGGTAGATAACTGACGTGTAAACACCGTAATATCCGCAGAAGTAATCTTCTTCTGGCGTTGTTTTTTCATTTTTGTCAGTTGGATGATTTTGATTTGGCGGCGGGCTAATTTCTGACGTGCTTCGTCTTCTGTTTTCGCCACCACCTCACCGCGCACAATCGAATCACTTTGCATGCTTTTACCTTCAAACTGATAGCGATTGCCTTTTTCTACTTTCTTAACATTTGCAGCAGGCTTTTTTGCTACTACTTTCTTGGAAGCTGCTTTTTTAGCAGGTTTTGCTAGGGATGCCATAATAATTCCTTCAATTTAGACAATTATTCATTTGTTGTTGCAATTACTTCCTCCAATGAAGTAATACCTTGCATAACTTTCAATAACCCAGAACGACGCAAATCCACCAATCCTTCTTCGTAGGCAATATTGGCAATATCTACTTCTGTACCACCCTTCATAATGACTTCTTTCATTTTTTCGGTCATTGGCATCACTTCATATAAGCCAGCACGCCCTTTATAACCCTTGCCTTTGCAAGCATCGCAACCAACTGGACGATACATCGTCCATTCTTTTGCCAAATCTTCTTCTGTAAAGCCTACATCTAATAATGATTCTTTGGGCGGACGCTCCATCGGTTGTTTACATGCCACGCACAAACGACGCGCCAAGCGTTGCGCCATAATCAAGTTTACTGCACTGGCAATATTAAAAGGTGCCACCCCCATATTGAGCATACGAGACAGTGTTGCAGGTGCATTATTGGTATGCAAGGTTGAGAATACCATGTGCCCTGTTTGTGCCGCTTTAATCGCAATATCTGCCGTACCCAAATCACGAATCTCACCAATCATAATCACATCAGGGTCTTGCCGCAGGAATGCTTTTAGTGCCGCTTCAAAGGTTAAGCCTTGCTTATCGTTTACGTTTACTTGGTTAATCCCTGGCAAGTTAATCTCTGCAGGGTCTTCTGCAGTAGAAATATTGATGTCTTCGGTATTGAGAATATTCAAGCAGGTATAAAGCGATACCGTTTTACCTGAACCTGTTGGCCCTGTTACCAACACCATGCCGTATGGGCGATTGATGGCTTCCAAAATCAGTTCTTTCTGGAAATCTTCAAAGCCTAGTTGGTCAATATTCAAGCTGGCTGCGTCTGAATTCAAAATACGCATTACCACTTTTTCGCCAAATAGGCAGGGCATGGTGTTCACACGAAAGTCAATGGCTTTGGCGTTTTTGGAAAATTGCAACTGGATACGACCATCTTGCGGAACACGCTTTTCGGAAATATCCATTTTTGCCATCACCTTAATCCGCGATGCCAACTGGTTGCGCACAGAAAGCGGCGGTTGCACCACTTCACGCAACTGACCATCGGTACGGAAGCGAACGCGCGCCATAAATTCATAAAATTCAAAGTGAATATCGGATGCACCTGACTGAACCGCATCGAACAGAATTTTTTGGATAAACCGCGCCACAGGTCCATCCTCTTCTTCCACGCCATCCACAATCATGGCAGGTGCTTGCCCACTTTCTAACTGCGCGGCGGCAACGTCCATTTCTTTCAGCAATTCGTTGTTGCTCTGACCAAACCAGTCCAATACATTGGTTAATTGGTCATCGCGCACCACCACCAGCTCAACTTGCAAGCCTGATGCAAACGCCAGCTTTTGCACATTTTGGATTTGTGTGGGGTCGGAAACGCCCACATACAAAGAACGTCCGCGCTTCAACAATGGGATGCAACGAAATTCTTTCATTTGTTCCGATGTCATCACATCTTTAATTACGCGGCTGCGCGGATAATAATTCAAATCCAAAACAGGGTAATTAAACAAGCGGGCACATAATTCCGCCAACGATTCTGGCGTAATAACTTTGTCGCCAAAAAGCAAGGGCATAACGGGTTTTTCTGCTTTTACGGCTGCTTGATATTTTTCAATATTCTCTTGCGGAACAAGTTTTTGCTGTACCAAAATACGCAATAAACCAATACTCATACTGCTTCCTGTTTATTCTTTATGCTTGATTAGGCAGCCTGAAAAGCCTCGGGCTGCCTTGCGCATTAAACTGTAAAATTTCTTGGGCGATTATACCAAATCTCGCTTAGAGTGTTGCTTTATCTTATCAAATGTAAAGTTTTTAGGGGAAAAGCGTTTTATTTGTGCGACAAACGAAAAAAAGCAGCTAAATTTAGCTGCTTTTTTATTGGTGCCGGCGGCAGGAATCGAACTCGCGACCCCCTGATTACAAGTCAGGTGCTCTACCAACTGAGCTACACCGGC
>CAJPSG010000008.1 GCA_905373195.1 Kingella oralis | reverse complement strand
GGCGATGTCCTGGGCGACTTCCATTTGGCGTTTGAACTCTTTGCGGCTGTTGGCGTGGCTGCAATCCACCATCAGCTTGGCGGGCAACCCCGCTTGGGCAAGCTGTTCGGCGGCGGCTTTAACGTGTTCGCTGCTGTAATTGGGCGCGCCGTTGCCCCCGCGCAAAATCACATGGCAATCGGGGTTGCCCGCGGTGTGCACGATGGCGGAATGCCCCGCTTTGGTTACCGATAGGAAATGGTGCGGATGCGATGCCGCGCTGAGCGCGTCGATGGCGATTTTCAGGTTGCCGTCTGTGCCGTTTTTGAAGCCAACGGGGCAGGATAAGCCGCTAGCAAGCTCGCGGTGTACTTGGCTTTCGGTGGTGCGCGCGCCGATTGCGCCCCATGCGATGAGGTCGGCGTAGTATTGCGGGGTAATCATGTCTAGGAACTCGGTGGAGGCGGGCATACCGAGGTTGTTGAGTTCTAGCAATAATTTGCGCGCTTGGCGCAAGCCGAAGTTGATGTCGTGCGTGCCGTTGAGGTGCGGGTCGTTAATCAGCCCTTTCCAGCCTACGGTGGTGCGCGGTTTTTCAAAATAGGCGCGCATCACAATCAGCAATTCTTTTTCGTATTTTTGCCGCAGGGGCAGCAGGCGTTGCGCGTATTCCAGCGCGGCTTTGGGGTCGTGGATGGAGCAAGGCCCGATAATCACGAGCAGGCGGTTGTCTTTGCCGTGCAGGATGTTGGCGATTTGCTGGCGCGTTTGGGCAACCAGCTCGGAGGCTTGCTCGCTGATGGGCAGTTCGTATAAATGGGCGATGGGGGGGAGCAGCTCGTCGATGTGTTTGACGCGCAAGTCGTCGGTGGGATGCAGTGGCATGATGTTCTTCTTGGGTTGGAATTTGTAAAGCGCGTAGCATAGCTTTGTTTACATTTTTTGACAACCAAATGGTATAGAACAATTAGAACTTAATTTTATTCTTTTTTGTTTTTGTGGATTGTGTTGGTTAAATTTGCGTTATTTTGTTATTTTTAGCATTTTGTTGCTTGGAAAGGGTTTCAGGCTGCCTAAATGGGTGGGGCAGCCTGAAAATGGGGCGCAGTGGGTTTGCTGGGAACGGTGGATGGATTGTCCGTATATGCGGTTTTCAGGCTGCCTTTGTTCAACTGTATAGGCAGCCTGAAAAGCAGTTAGCAGGGTTCTACAAAAAGTAGGTCGGGCATTTATGTCCGACGTTTTTAGTCAATGTTTGTCGGGCATAAATGCCCGACCTACAACTGGTTGGCATGATGTCGGCGAGCCGCCGCCGATCTATTGGTTGCAGGCTTCGCACAGTTTTTCAGGCTGCCTTAATCATGGCGAATAAGGCAGCCTGAAAACGGGGTAAACGGCGCAAGCGCGTTAGCCAAACCGCACGACGCGGGTTTCGTCCACGGCGACGCGGCAATTGTCTGCGCTCACGGGGTGGTCGTGGAAAAAGGTAATCGCGCCAAATTGCGGGTGGGTGGCTTCTATGCGGTAGCCAATAGGCAGCCTGAAACTGTGTTGCAGCGTGCATGGTGTGCCGCTGTGGGGCGATAGGTGGATGGCTTCGGGCGGGATGTAATGGGCATCGGATACGTTGAGGCAGCCGAGTAGCCGCGCGGCTTGGGCGTTGGCGGGGCGGCGCAAGATGGCTTCGGGCGTGTCGTGTTGTAGCAGTTCGCCGCCTGCGAGCAGGGCGATGTTGTCTGCCATAAAGCAGGCTTCGGCAGGGTCGTGCGTTACCAGCACGGCGGGAATTTGGCGGCGGCGCACCAGCTCGCGCGTTTGGCTTTGCAGCTGGCTGCGCAGCGTGGTGTCTAGGCTGGAAAAGGGTTCGTCCAGCAGCAGCACTTTGGGCGTGCCTGCTAGGGCGCGGGCGAGGGCAACGCGCTGTTTTTCGCCGCCTGATAACGCGCTGATGTGGCGTTCTGCCATGTTGCCCATGCCGACTTCGCCCAGCAGCTCTTGCACTTGTTCGCGGGCGGCGGCTTTGTTTACGCCGCGCATTCGCAGCCCAAAGGCGGCATTTTGCCATACGTTGAGATGCGGCAGCAGGGCGAAATCTTGGAACATCATGGCAACGTGGCGATGCTCGGGCGCGATGGCGTTTTGCGCTGCGCCGTTGATATAGACTTCGCCGCTGTCGGGCTTCACCAGCCCTGCGATGATGTTGAGCAGCGTGGATTTGCCGCTGCCGCTTGCGCCGAGGATGGCGGTGATGCTGCCCGCACCGACGCTGAAACTGATGTTGCGGGCGGTGGTTTTTTGTTGGAAGGATTTGTTGATTTGGCTAAGGGTGAGCATGGTTGGGCTGCCTTGGGGGTGGTTTGCATGGTTTCAGGCTGCCTTATTTACCTTAATTGAGGCAGCCTGAAAAGCGAAAGGGAGCGGTGATGACTTGTTGGCAAAGGTGTATTCAATGGGGTTTTATGGGTTGTTATGATGTTGGCAAGCCGCCAATGCGCCATCGGTGGCAGGTTTGACAAAGATTGCCGATTGGGTTGAGCTGGGCGACTGCATTGTGTTTTTCAGGCTGCCTAGGGGCATAAGGCAGCCTGAAAAGCAAAGCGGTGCGTATTAAAACAACCGTTGCCGCATGCGATTGATATGAAAACCATGCCCGCTGCGGTTTTGGCACAGCATGCCGTCTTGGCGGCTGGTGCATTGCCAACCTCTGCCGCGTATGGTTTTGCCATAGCCCAGCACAGGTGCATTGCTGATGCGATTGGTGTCGCCACGGCAATCCACGGTGGCGCGCCCTGTTTGCCGCAGCGAAAAGCTGCTGCCCCAATCAAGCGGGCACTCTTGGCGACTGGGGCGTTTTTGCGGCGGCTGGATGTTGGCTTTGTGTTCGCTCAATTCGCAGGTAACGCCCCACCAGCCATCGTTGCCGTATTCATGGCGCGAATCGCCCATGCAAAACACGTTGCCGCTGGGGCTGGTGAAATAGATGTTTTGGTTGGCGGAGGCAATGGCGGGCAGCGCAAGCAGCGCGGTAAGCAAGAGTAAACGCATGGTTTTATCCTTTGGGGCTAAATTTTCAGGCTGCCTATTGGGTAACAGAGGCAGCCTGAAAATAGGTTACGGGCAAGGGTTGCTGATTTCGGCGTGCACCGCGTCAATCGCGTCCAACACGTCGGGCGACAGGGTAACGTCTGCGCTGGCGATGTTTTCGGCAAGCTGGTCTAGCGTGGTCGCGCCGATGATATTGCTGGCAACAAACGGGCGGTCGTTCACAAACGCCAGCGACAGCGCGGTTAAACTGAGCCCCGCTTGTTCGGCGATTTGGGCATAGCGTTCCACCGCCGCAAAGCCTTGCGGTTTGCTGTATCGCTTAAAGCGTTCAAACAACGCCAAACGGCTGCCCTCGGGCATCGCGCCGTGGCGGTATTTGCCCGTGAGCACGCCAAACGCCAGCGGCGAATACGCTAACAGCGGCAAATTTTCGCGCAACGAGATTTCGCTTAACCCCACTTCGTAGCTGCGGTTGAGCAGGCTGTATGGGTTTTGGATGCTGGCGACGCGGGCGGTTTCAGGCTGCCTTTCGTGCGCAGCAAGGTAGCGCATCGCGCCCCACGGCGTTTCGTTGGATAAACCATAGGCGCGGATTTTGCCTTGTTTCACCAGCTCGCTGAGCGCATCGATGATTTCTTCAAATGGCGTGAACTGTTCGTGCTCGGGCAGTTTATCAATGCCCAGTTTGCCAAAATAATTGGCTTGGCGTTCGGGCCAATGCAGTTGGTATAAATCCAAATAATCGGTGTTGAGCCGCTTTAAGCTGGCTTCGCAGGCTTCAAAGATTTGCGCACGGGAAAAATCGTTGCCATTGCGGATATAGGGTTCCAGCCCATTGCTGTTGTTGCCCGTTGGCCCTGCAATTTTGCTGGCGAGCACAAAATCATCGCGCTTGCCGCGCTGCGCAATCCACGCGCCGATGATTTGCTCGGTACGGGTGTAGGTTTCTTTGCACGGCGGCACGGGATACATCTCGGCGGTGTCAATAAAGTTCACGCCGTGCGAGAGCGCGTAGTCTAGCTGAGCATGGGCTTCGGCAGCGGTGTTTTGCTCGCCCCAAGTCATCGTGCCGAGGCAGATTTTGCTTACTTGGATGCCGCTTGCGCCTAAGGGGTTTTGTTGCATGGTTTATCCTTTCGGAGAGAAAAACGGTTTTCAGGCTATTTAGAACCTGTATTCACTATTTTCATAGGCATCTTTCATGCCCTAAAAACGCGGCTACTGCGTTAAAAATGCTCGCAAGGTGTTCAACCTTGCTGCGCTTTTTGCCTTGTATCCGCGCTTTTATGTCATCAAATCTACCTATGCAAATAATGAATACAGGTTCTTATTCCGCAAGCGTGGGTTGGCTTTTGCGCAGCTCTTCCACTTCATCCAGCAGGCGCATGATGAGCGCGGTGGCGGGAATGCTGGCTTCAAAATCGCGGCTGATGCGGGTGGCGCGGCGGATGCGGGCAAGTTGGAAGCCGCTGTATGCGTAATTTTCAGGCTGCCCTTGCACCACAATCACTTCTTCCTCTATCAGCCCCAGCAACCATTCGCGCGGGCAGCCGCCTGCGGCGAGGGTTTGTTCAAAATTTAAAAAAACGTCGGTTTCGTGTTGCATGATGGTGTCCTTTAATGTGCGGATTGGGCGTAGTGGTCGGCGAGTTGTTGCCATAGGGCGCGCTCGGCTTCGCTGTTGGCTTCGGGCACGACAATATGGATGATGAGATATAAATCGCCTGCTTCTTTGGCGGGGATGCCTTGCCCTTTCAGGCGGATGGTTTTGCCGTTTTGGCTGTTGGCGGGCAGAGTAACGTGTAAACGCCCTGATGCGGTGGCAACGATAATTTTGCCGCCCAATACGGCTTGCCACGGCATCACGTTGATGGTTTGGTACACATCTTTGCGGTTTTTAACATATAAATGGGGGCGGGCATGGAAGCGGATTTTTAAGTATAAATCGCCGTTTTCGCCGCCGTTGTAGCCTGCCAAGCCTTGCCCTGCGAGGCGGATTTGTTGCCCTTCGGCAATGCCTTTGGGGATTTTGACGTTAAGCGTTTTTTGCTGCACGGTTTGGTGTCCTGCGGCATCCAGTGCGGGCACATTGAGCGTAAGCGTGCGTTCTGCGCCTGCATACGAGGCGTAAATATCAATCGCCAATTCGGCGTGCTGGTCTTCGCCGCGTTGTGGCCCTTGTGGGCGGCGGGCGTGCGCTTGCTGTTGGGCAAAGGCGGAAAACAAATCTTCAAATTGGAAATCATCCGCGCCAAACGGTGCGCCGCCTGTGTATTCATAGCGGAAGCCCTGTCCGCCAAAATGGTTTCCATCAAAATGATTTCCGCCAAATGGGTTGCCGCCCGCTGCGCCTTGAAATGGATTGCCACGCGGCTGGGCAAGCTCGGCATCGTATTGGGCGCGTTTTTCGGGGTTAGATAGGGTTTCGTAGGCAAGGTTGATTTCGGTGGTGCGCTCTGCCGCGTCGGGCTCTTTGCTCACATCGGGGTGGTATTTGCGCACCAGCTTGCGGTAGGCTTTTTTGATGGTTTCGTCGTCGGCGGTTTTGTCCACGCCCAAGATTTCGTAGTAATTTTTTGTCATGATGGTCTCGGAAAAGGGTTTTAGCTACGCTGAACTTCGTTTCAGGCTGCCTATCAAGCTGTGGTAACAGAAGTTAGGCAGCCTGAAAACGGGGTTACGCTGTTATCAGCAAATTTCTTGGCTGGTTTTACTCAGGACGCATCTGCGGGAACAATACCACATCGCGTATCGTTTGCGCGTTGGTGAGCAGCATCACCAAGCGGTCGATGCCGATACCGCAGCCGCCTGTGGGGGGCAAGCCGTATTCCATCGCGCGGATATAGTCGGCATCGTAGTGCATGGCTTCGTCGTCGCCCGCGTCTTTTTGCGCCACTTGCGCTTTGAAACGCGCGGCTTGGTCTTCGGGGTCGTTTAACTCGGAATAACCATTTGCCAGCTCGCGCCCAACCACAAACAATTCAAACCGCTCAGTTAAGCCCGCTTTGGTGTCCGAAGCGCGCGCCAAGGGCGACACTTCCACGGGGTAGTCCACAATAAAGGTGGGATTCCACAGCTTGCTCTCCGCACAGCCTTCAAACAACGCCAGTTGCAGGCTGCCCAAGCCACTGGCGTGGGGCAAATCTTCGCCGTGTTTCACAATTTCTTTTTTCAGCCATTCGGCATCGTTAAGCTGCTCATCGGTGTAGTGCGGGTTAAATTTTTTAATCGCGCCCACAATGGTTAATCGCTCAAACGGGCTTTCCAAATCCACTTCTTTGCCGTTGTATTGGATTTTTGCTGTGCCGTTTACCGCCAGCGAGGCGGCGCGAATTACGCCTTCGGTCATTTGCATCATGCGCTCGTAGTCGCTAAATGCTTCGTAAAATTCCATCATGGTGAATTCGGGGTTGTGGCGCACCGACATGCCTTCGTTGCGGAAGTTGCGGTTGATTTCAAACACGCGCTCCAAGCCGCCGACTACCAAGCGTTTTAAATACAATTCGGGCGCAATCCGCAAATAAAGCGGCATATCTAGCGCGTTGTGGTGAGTAACAAAGGGTTTCGCTGCCGCGCCGCCCGGAATGGGGTGCATCATCGGCGTTTCCACTTCCAAATATTTCTCGCTCACCATATAGCTGCGAATGGCTTGCACAATTTGGCTGCGTTTGATGAACACGTCGCGGCTATCGGGGTTGGCGATTAAATCTACATAGCGTTGGCGGTATTTGGTTTCTTGGTCGCTCAAACCTTTGTGTTTGTCGGGCAGCGGACGCAGCGATTTGGTAAGCAGGCGAATGTGGGACACGCGCACGGTCAGCTCGCCGTGATTGGTTTTGAACAGCGTGCCTTCTGCGCCGATGATGTCGCCCAAATCCCAATGGTTGAAGTCGTCGAGCGTTTCTTGGCTGATGCTTTTGTTGTTGAGATAAAGCTGAATTTGCCCGCTTACGTCTTGCACGGTGGCGAAGGTGGCTTTGCCCATTTGGCGTTTGAGCATCATGCGCCCTGCAATTTTGACGGGGATGGCTTGCGGGTCTAGCTCGTCTTTACTGATGTCGCCATATTGGGCGTGCAAATCGGCGGCAAAGGCATCGCGGCGGAAGTCGTTGGGGTAGGCGATGCGCTGCTGGCGAATGGCGTTGAGTTTTTCGCGGCGCAGGGCGATGATTTGATTTTCGTCTAGTTGGATTTCTTCGGGTTGGTGCTGTTGTTCGGTCATGGGGGTTCTCTCAAAAATAAATTTTCAGGCTGCCTAAACGGGCATAAAACGCTGCATTTTACGCGGATTTACATTTTTGATAAATGGTTGGGTTGGGTTTTAGCTTCGCAACTTCGCTACGCTTCGCGGGCTGCCTATTGGGTGATTAAAGGCAGCCTGAAAATCGCCAAACAGCATTTCAGGCTGCCTTTTAGGGGTCGGCAGCCTGAAAACGAAAGTTGCGTGTTTTGTGCGGGGCGGTGCTTGTTCTAAATAGAGTTCTGTGTAAATTGTAAAGATGTTAGAATGATTGTGAACGTATTGATGTAGTGAGTAAATTTCAAACAAATGTGGCGCGCGTGAACGCCATGATTATGCGAATCGCTCACGACAAATAACCATAAAGAGGATTGCTTAACCCATGTTCAGCCTATTGATTGCCCCCGATTTTCCCCCCGAATTTTTTGCCAACTGGCATATGTTTAACACGCAGTTGCAACGCGCGTTGGATACCACCATCCATTTGCAAATGCCAGCGGGCTACCGTGAGCAGCAAGATTTGCTAGACAGCGAAACGGTTGCGCTGGTGTATGCCAACCCGTTTGACGCGGGCAGTCTGATGCGCGACAAGGGCTACATCCCGCTTGCCAAGCCCGATTTGCCCAGCGATCAAGTGTTGGTGGTGGCAAATGCCCAAAGCGCGTTTGCCGCGTTGGGCGATTTGCCTGCCGATAGCCGCGTGTTGATTACCGCCAACCGCGATATGGAAAGCATTGGCTTGGGCGTGTTGCAAGGCTCGGCAATCACGGCGGATTCGGTGCAATGGCTGCACACGCGCACGTTTACCGAGCTGGCGCGGCGGCTGATGGCAAGCGAAGCCGAGGCGGGCTTGTTCCTTGCCAGCTCGTTTCGCAGCTTGAACGCCAGCACCCAAGGCAGCCTGAAAATCCTGTTTGAAACGCAGTTTGATGACTTTGGACACGTTATGCTGCTGCATCCTGATTTCGCCGAGCAAGCGGATAAGCTGCGCGCGGCATTGGTGGGCATGGTGCAATCGCCTGTAAACAAGATGACGCTGGAAGATTTGGGGATAGCGAAAGGGTTTGTGGCGGTGGCTGGCGGGGAAGTGGGCAAGGTGGAAACGGAGGCGGATGCGGTTGAAACCGAAGCGGTTGAAGCGGAGGCGGACAAGGTTGAGACAGATACCGAAGCGGTTGTTGAACAAGAAACCGTTGCCGAACCAGCGGCAACCGAAGCAGCAGCCGAGCCAGCGGAAAGCGTAGAAAACACAGCAGCCGCGCCAACTGCCGAAGCAGCAGAACCAGAACAGCAGCCTGAAAACGAGTAGGCAGCCTGAAAATAATGATTTCAATCCTACGCAAGGGTGGGCATTTTGCCCGCCCTTTTTCAGGCTGAAACGTTTGCCAAACCCGCAACCAATGGTGCAGCGGCGGTTCGCCAACATTTTGCCAACCAGCAAAACCCTATTGAACACAATTTCCACCGCTTGCGGATTGGACAAAGATTGAGGCAGCCTGAAAACGAAAAATAGCGTTTTCAGGCTGCCTCAATACTTTGCACCATCAGCCAAACAACCGCCCCTGCGCCAACACCTGCTTCACAGGTGCAAAATCCGCTCGATGCTCAGGCAGCGCGCCGTATCGTTGCAACGCAGCCAGATGCGCCGCCGTGCCGTAGCCCTTGTGTTGCGCGAAGCCGTATTCGGGGTGCCGCTCGTGCAGCGCGTACATCTCGGCATCGCGTGCGGTTTTGGCGAGGATGGACGCGGCAGAAATGGCAGCAATTTTGGCATCGCCTTTTACCACCGCCTCCGCTGCCATCGTCAAATCGGTCGGCACGCGGTTGCCATCAATCCACACCTTTTCAGGCTGCCTAGATAGCGCAGCCACCGCGCGGCGCATCGCCAGCATGGTGGCGTGCAAAATATTGAGCCGCTGGATTTCGGCAGGACTCGCCGAAGCCACCGCCCACGCCATCGCCTGCTGTTTAATTTGCCCCGCCAACGCATCGCGCTTGGCTTCGCTGAGCTTTTTGGAATCAGTTAAACCGCGCAAATCATAATGCGCGGGCAGCATCACGGCGGCGGCAAACACGCTGCCCACCAAGCAACCGCGCCCCGCTTCGTCCACGCCAGCATGGCTGGGTAACACGATGTAGTCAGTCATGGTGCAAAGCATCCCATTCTTCGGGCGTTTCGGGCAGGGCGGGCAGCGCGTGCTGTTCATCCGCCCACGCGCCCAAGTCAATCAGCTTGCAACGCTCGCTGCAAAAGGGGCGGTATGGGTTTTCAGGCTGCCATACAACGGGGGCGTGGCAGGTGGGGCAGGGGACGGTTATCATGGTGTGGTAAACAGAATCATAAAGGGCGGATTATAGCTTTTCAGGCTGCCTTTGTTGGGTTGAGAACGATGAGAATGATAAACGCGCTTGCTCCAATGGGTTGCGCGTTGAGGTAGCGCGTAAAACCCGTTTCAGGCTGCCCTAGTTCCACTGCATAGCGCAAAAATATTGAGGTGTTAAGAAAGTGTGAAAAATTCAATTACAAACGATTACATTTTCCACCGATTTTGTATATAGTAACACCTTCCACACTTCATCCACCCACCACACAAAGGAAAAATATGGCTACCGCAAAAGAAACCCTAAACCCCTTTGAAATCGCCCGCAAACAGGTCAAAACCGCCTGCGACCGCCTGAACGCCGACCCCGCCGTGTACGAAATCCTGAAAAACCCCATGCGCGCGCTGGAAGTCACCTTCCCCGTCAAGCTCGACGACGGCACAGTCAAAACCTTCACCGGCTACCGCGCCCAGCACAACAACGCCGTCGGGCCCTACAAAGGCGGTGTGCGCTTCCACCCCAATGTCAATTTTGACGAAGTCAAAGCCCTTTCCATCTGGATGACCATCAAATGCTGCGTCGCCGGCGTGCCCTACGGCGGCGGCAAAGGCGGCGTAACCATAGACCCCAAACAATATTCCGAAGCTGAGCTGGAACGCATCGCACGCGGCTACGCCAACGCCATTGAGCCGCTGATTGGCGAAAAGATTGACATCCCTGCGCCCGATGTGAACACCAACGGCAAAATCATGTCGTGGATGGTGGACGAATACGAAAGCATCGTCAAAAAATCCGCCCCCGGCGTGTTCACCGGCAAACCCGTGGAATTCGGCGGCTCGCTCGCCCGCAACGAAGCCACTGGCTACGGCGTAAACCTCGCCGCCGTGCAAGCCCTCGCCAAACTCGGCAAAAACGTAAAAGGCGCAACCTACGCCATCCAAGGCTTCGGCAACGTCGGCTTTCACACAGGGCTGTACGCCCACCAAGCGGGCGCGAAAGTCGTTGCCGTCTCCACCGTGGATGTCGCCATCTACAACGAAAACGGGCTGGACATGGACGCGCTGTTCAAAGAATACCGCGCCAACGGCTTCATCACCAACCAAGCAGGCTACGGCAAAGAAATCAGCAACGCCGAATTGCTTGCGCTGGACGTGGACGTACTCGCCCCCTGCGCCCTTGAAAACCAGCTCACCTCCGAAAACGCGGGCAACGTGCGCGCCAAAATCGTGGTGGAAGGCGCGAACGGCCCCACCACCCCCGAAGCCGATGCCATTATGCGCCAAAACGGCGTGCTGGTGGTGCCCGACATCCTCGCCAACTGCGGCGGCGTGGTCGTATCCTATTTTGAATGGGTGCAAAACCTGCAAGGCTACTATTGGGAATTTGACGAAGTGCAGGAAAAACAAACCGTTGTGCTGCGCCGCGCGTTCAACGATATTTGGAACTTGGCGCAAGAGTTTGACATCGACATGCGCACCGCGTCCTACATGATGAGCATCCGCCGCTTGGAAAAAGCGATGAAGTTTCGCGGCTGGTATTGATTGACCGCCGTCTGAAAAGGCAGCCTGAAAACGGGAAATAGCGTTTTCAGGCTGCCTTTAACGTCTGCTGATTGCGGATACTGCCATCTACTTATCACTTGCAAGCCATTTTTCAGGCTGCCTATGGTGCCGTCTGAAAAGTAAAAAGGCAGCCTGAAACCCCATTCACATCAAAAAGCAATACGCCCACACCGAAACCGCGGCGATGCTCAACACGCTCAACACAAAGCCCACGCTCACCATATCGCGCTGACGCATTTTGCCTGTGGCAAACACAATGGCGTTTGGCGGCGTGCCCACGGGTAGCATAAACGCGCACGATGCGCCGATGCCAATCACCAACGCCAACACGCGCTCGGGCAGCCCCATTTGCGCAGCAATGCTGGCAAACATCGGCACCAGCAGCGCGGCGGAGGCGGTGTTGCTGGTAAAGTTGGTGAGCAAGATAATGAAGGTGGTAACGGCAACAATCACCACGCCATGCGGTGCGCCGTGCAGCAAGTGGGCGACTTCGTTGCCCAGCGCGGCGGATGCGCCCGAGTTTTGCATCATGCTGCTTAACGCGATGCCGCCGCCAAACAAAAACAACACGCCCAAGTCGGTGTTGCGCGCCACTTCGCGCCAGCCCACCGTGCCAAAAATCACCACCAGCGCCGCAGCAATCAGTGCGATGATGCTGTCCATTGAGGCGATGCCTGTTGCCTTGCCGATGTCGCCGCTAAACATCCATGCCAACGCCGTGCCCACCGCAATCAGCACGGTTAGCACGCGGTGCAGATTCCACGGGATTTCCTCGGTTTGCGTGCTGGCTATGTGGGCAGAGAACTGGGGTCGCAACACGGCGAACAGCGCAATCAACATCATCGGCAGCAACACCAGCATAATCGGCAAGCCATAGCCCATCCAGCCTGTGAAATCCAGCCCCAAGGCTTTGGCAGCGATGGCATTGGGTGGCGAACCCACCAATGTGCCCATGCCGCCGATGCCTGCGCAATAGGCAATGCCCAGTAGCACAAAGGTAAACGTGTTGCGGTCTTTTTCGGGGTCTAAGTGCGACATCAAGCCCATGGCAAGCGGCAGCATCATG
>CAJPSG010000007.1 GCA_905373195.1 Kingella oralis | reverse complement strand
ACTCAAAAGCGAAGAACAAATTTACGGCGCAAACCCATCATAGGCAGCCTGAAAATCCACAACCAATGGAGCATCGGCAGCTCGCTAACATCTGCCAACCAATAAAGCCCCCTTTTTTCAGGCTGCCTATTCCCAGCCACCCCGCCCCATCTATCCCCAAAGGAAACCACCATGCCCCAATCCACCCTAGCCCAACTGCAAGCCACCATCAACGCACGCAAAACCGCCAGCCCCGAAACATCCTACACCGCCCAGCTATTGCACCAAGGGCAAGACAAAATCCTCAAAAAAATCATAGAAGAAGCAGGCGAAGTGCTGATGGCAAGCAAAGACGGCGAAGCCCAACACATCGTGTACGAAATCGCCGACCTCTGGTTTCACAGCATCATCCTGCTCGCCCACCACAACCTCAGCATCAACGACGTACTCGCCGAACTCGCTCGCCGCCAAGGGTTATCAGGATTAGCCGAAAAAGCATCTCGCCCAAAAGACTAAACTCTATTAAAATGCTACCTTTTCAGGCAACCTGAAAAGCCATAAAGGAAAAACCATGACCGATTGCCTATTTTGCAAAATCGCCACCAAACAAATCCCCAGCAGCATCGTGTATGAAGACGACGACATGCTCTGCTTCAAAGACATCCACCCCGCCGCCCCCGTGCATCTGCTGCTTATCCCAAAAATCCACTTTGATTCCCTCGCCCACGCCCAGCCCCAACATCAAGAACTGCTCGGCAAAATGATGCTGCGCGTGCCCCAAATCGCCCGCGAAGCAGGGTTAAGCCACGGCTTCAAAACCCAAATCAACACAGGCAAAGGCGGCGGGCAAGAAGTCTTCCATCTACACATCCACATACTCGGCAATCCACAATAACAACAAGCAGCCTGAAAAACCCATTTCCATCTCTCTACAAAGGGGCAGCAAAATGGCAACGCAAGAGAAATACATCCAGTTCATCAAAGAAGAACTCAGCGGCTGGAAGCCCTTTGAAGTCATCTGGCTGCTCGCCTTTATCGCCGCCCAAGTATTTGCCTATGTGCAAAACCCAGCCAGCGTATTAGAAATGATTTCAGGCATCGCAGGCATCATTTGTGTGGTGCTGGTCAGCAAAGGCAAAATCAGCAACTACTTTTTCGGGCTGATTTTCGCCTACACTTATTTCTACGTTGCATGGCGCGCCAACTTTATCGGCGAAATGAATTCCGTGCTGTATATCTATTTGCCTTCCCAATTTATCGGCTATTTTATGTGGAAAAGCCACACCACCCACGATACGGACGGCGAAACCGTCGTCGCCAAAGCGCTCACCCCCCAAGGCTGGGCAATCATGCTCGCCATTATCGGCATCGGCACATTCGGCTTCATCCAAGCCCTACGCGCCGCAGGCGGCAGCTCAACAGGGCTAGACGGCGCAACCACCGTGATTACCTTCGTTGCCCAAGCCATGATGATTTTGCGCTACCGCGAACAATGGCTGCTGTGGATAGCGCTCAACATTCTCTCCATCGTACTATGGGCAGAAACCCCCGCCATGTATCTGATGTACGGCGCATATCTGTGCAACTCGCTCTACGGCTATTACAACTGGACCAAACTCATCAAGCGCGAGCCTCATCAGGCAGCCTGAAAACCAAATACCCGCGCAGCCGCTTTTCAGGCTGCCTAACCCTTTTCACCAACCCCAAACTTTCACAAGGAACTCAATCATGGGATTAACCTCAATCTGGCATTGGCTTATCGTATTGGCAATCGTTGTACTCGTGTTTGGCACGAAAAAACTGCGCAACGTTGGCAAAGACCTCGGCGGCGCGGTGCACGACTTTAAAGAAGGCTTGGAAAAAGGCAGCAGCGGAGCCGAAGCCGCCAGCAAAAAAGAAGAAGCGATTGAACAAAAAACCGATAAACAAGCCTAATTATGTTTGATTTTAGCTTCACCGAAATGCTGTTATCAGGCGTAGTCGCCCTAGTCGTTTTAGGGCCAGAACGCCTGCCCAAAGTGGCACGCAAAGCAGGCGAATGGGTAGGCAAAATTCAACGCTTGGCAGCAGGTGTCAAACAAGAATTGGCAGCCAACGGCGAATACGCCGAATTAAGCAAAGTGAAGCAAGATTTCACCAGCACCGTTGCCGATTTGAAACAAGAATTGCACGATTTCGGCAAACAGGTTGAGCAAGAAACGCAAACCATCGCCCAGCACACACAAGAGCTTGCCCAGCAAACGCAGCAAGACACGCGCCCCGCATGGGAGCGGCTGCCTGAGCAGAAAACCCCTGCCGATTTCGGCATAGAAGAAAACGCGCAGCCCGCGTTTGACTACACGCCGCAGCAACAGCCCATTGCCGCGCTTAACGCCAAATCCTTGCGTAAACAAGCGATGGCGCGCAAACGCGATATGCGCCCCCGCCACCGCGTCACACCCAAATTAAGGAGCCGCCGATGAGCCAAGTTACCGAGCCAGTCGGCGGGCAGGCGCAGCCGCTGGTGGAACATTTGCTGGAATTGCGCCGCCGCTTGGTGTGGGCATTAATGGGCATCGCGTTGTGCTTTTTTGCGATTGTGCCTTTTGCGCAGCCGTTGTATGCGTTTGTTGCCAAGCCTTTGATGGCGGTGCTGCCCGCCACCACCAGCATGATTGCCACCGATGTGATTGCGCCTTTTTTTGTGCCGATTAAAGTGGCGCTGATGGCGGCTTTTTTGGTTTCGCTGCCCAATACGCTGTATCAAATTTGGGCATTTGTTGCTCCCGCGCTGTATCAACACGAAAAACGGCTGATTGTGCCGCTGATTTTATCCAGCCTCATCTTGTTTGCCGCAGGCATGGCGTTTTGCTATTTTCTCGTGTTCCCCGTGGTGTTCAAATTTTTCGCAGGCATGACACCCACAGGCGTTTCTATGGCAACCGATATTGATAAATATCTGTCGTTTGTGTTGGGGATGTTTGTTGCCTTTGGTATGACGTTTGAAATCCCCGTGGTGGTGGTTTTGCTTTATCGCATGGGCGTGATTACCTTTGCGCAGCTCAAAGCCGCGCGTCCTTATCTGATTGTGGCGGCGTTTATTATTGCCGCTGTGCTCACGCCGCCTGATGTGTTGTCGCAAATTATGTTAGCGATTCCAATGATTTTGCTGTATGAAGGCGGATTGTTGGTGTGCCGCATGATTAAGCCGCGCACCCGCGAGGATGCCGACAGCGCGGAAGATGCCGAAGATAAGGCAGTATGAGAACCTGCTCAAAATCCCTGCGCGGCTGCCGCTAACGCATCTTGGCTGCATGGCTGCGTTGCAAAACTTGACAATAGTCTCGCTATTGCCTGCGTTTTGCGCCTTGCCCTGCAACCAATCTGCATCAGCGGACAGCTCACGCAGAAATTTTGAACAGGTTCTAAAAAACTTTTTATTAACAAGGATGAATAATCTTTATGAAAAAATCTTTGCTACTCATCGCCCTAGCCGTTGCCCTAACAGGCTGCTCGGCTAAAAACAAAGTGAAAAAGGTGAAACTGGATAGCGACACCGTTGCGGCGCAAAATTGGTCAAACGACCAGCTTTACAACGAAGCCCGCAGTGAACTCAACGCCAAAAACTACGACCGCGCCAACAAGCTCTATGAGCTGCTGCGCGCGCGCCAAGCCCCAGGGCGATATACCGAGCAATCGCTATTGGATTCTGCCTATGCGTATTACAAAAACGAAGAACCCGCCAAAGCCCTAGCCATGCTCACGCGCTTTGAACACAACTACCCCGCCAGCATAGACATGGACTACGCCTTGTATCTGCGCGGGCTGGTGTTGTTTGATGAGGACCAATCGTTTTTGCGCAAACTGGCTTCGCAAGATTGGTCGGATCGTGACCCGCAAGCCAACCGCCGCGCTTATGGTGTGTTCAATCAATTGGTTACGCGCTATCCCGATAGCAAATACGCCGAAGATGCGCGCAAACGCATGGCGCAATTGGTGGATGCGTTGGGCGGGCATCAAATCGCCATCGCCAAATACTACGCCAAACGCGGTGCCTACCTAGCCGCCAACAACCGCGCGCAAGAAGTCATCAAGCAGTTCCAAAACACGCGCTTTGTGGAAGAAGCACTGGCTATTATGGCGTACACCTACGGCAAAATGGGCAACGAGCAATCCGCCAACGACACCAAGCGCGTGTTGCAACAAAACTTCCCACAAAGCCCCTATTTGCAACAAGAATGGAAGCCCGATGATATGCCGTGGTGGCGTTATTGGAAGTAATCGACTAACCGAGGCAGCCTGAAAACAGCAACAGTTGGGTGCGATGCCCGACTGTTTTGTTGTTCCGAATAAAGGTTTTCAGGCTGCCTTTGATGAGGCGCATCAATACACCCCAAAGGCAGCCTGAAAATCATCCATCCTGATTCAAAGACAGTAAACAGCCATGAAAAAATCCCTATTCCTCGCCCTGATGCTATCCGCCGCATTTGCCCACGCCGCGCCTGCCGATGATGATAACGCCGCGCCCGCTGGCAACGCGCAATACGGTCAAACCATGAGCCAAGTGAGCACCGATTTGCAAGAAGGCCGCGCCGAAGCCGCGTTTGCCAAAGTGAAACCGCTTGCCGAACAAGGCTACCCCGAAGCGCAATACATACTCGGCACGATGTATCACGACGGCGAGGGCGTTGCTCCCAGCAGCATCAAAGCCGCCGAGTGGTATCGCAAAGCCGCCGCGCAAACCAGCAATGAAGCCGTATCGCGCTTGGCGCAAGAAGCCTTGGACGATTTAACCCGCCCCAGCGAAAACGTAAACGAAGAGTAAACAGCGTTTCAGGCTGCCTTTGTCGCCCGCTTGGCGGTTTGCAACGGCAGCCTGAAACCCCAAGCGCGCGCAAAATCGTTTACAATACGCCATTAAATCTTAACCCGAATTCATATCATGCCCATCGCTCCCGATATTGCCGACTGCATCCATCAGAACCTCGCCCAATACTTCCGCGACCTAAACGGCGAAACCCCTTGCGGCGTATACGATATGGTATTGGTGCAAGTGGAAAAACCGCTGCTGGCGTATGTGCTGCGCGAATGCGGTGGCAACCAATCCAAAGCCGCCGATATGCTCGGCTTAAACCGCAACACGCTACGCAAAAAGCTGTTGCAACACCAGTTAATTGACTAAACCCAAGGCAGCCTGAAAACGCCCCGCGCAGATTTTCAGGCTGCCTTTAATATTGTGTAAACATGAATAAAATCATCATTCTAACGCTGATTGCCCTGCTCGCTGCCTGCTCGGTTTTGGAAACAGGGGTGAAAACCGAAACGGGGGAGAAGCTGCGTTTGCAAGAGTATCGCGTGCGGTAAGGCAGCCTGAAAATGGAATTATTTGCTTACGCCCTTGTTTTCATTGTTTTGCTGTTTGCGACTATCCAAGCCATCAGCAGCGAAGATGTGCCTAAACATACGACCCAACGCCGCAGGCGCAAACAACAGCGGCTAGCCAACAAAAGGCAGCCTGAAAACACGGTTACACGCCGAAGACCACAGCCATCACCAGCCAATAAAAAGCAGCCTAAAAATACGGTTACGCACCAAAAACCTCAACCATTGGCGGTAAACAAGAAACCGTTTGATAGCACCCATATCAATGTTAAAAAAGGCGCAGTAGGCGAGCAAATCATCAAAGTGGAAGCCTTGGGCAAACTAGACCGCAGCCAGTACCACTATTTTCACAACCTCATCATCCCGCACAATGGCGCAACCACGCAAATTGATAACATCATCGTGTCGCCGTTTGGCGTGTTTGTGATAGAAGCCAAATATTATGAAGGCTGGATTTTTGGCGGGCAGCAGCAAAAAACATGGACGCGTACCAAATCCCGCTACGAAAAATATCCGTTCACAAACCCCTTGCACCAAAATTACGCCCACGTCAAAGCCTTAGAGCAACTGATTAGGCAGCCTGAAAACCGATTTCACTCCATTGTTGTGTTCACGCACCGTGATTGCCAACTGCGCACCGAGCTGCCCGCCAATGTTTGCTTAACCAAGCAATTTATCCCCTATGTACAACAGTTTACCAAGCCTATTATCGCGCCCGATCAAATCCAGCGTATTTGCAAAATCCTATCCCAGCCCGAATGGGAAGCGACACCCGAGCGATTAGCGCAACACATCCAATCGCTCAACCAACGCCCATAACCCCAAAGGCAGCCTGAAAACCCTCTTTCCCCCAACCCTTTTTAAAGGAAAAAAACATGCCCCGCATCCAACGCGCCCTTATCAGCCTTTCCGACAAAACAGGCATCGTCCCTTTCGCCCAAGCCCTGCACGAAATGGGCGTAGAAATCCTGTCCACCGGCGGCACCGCCAAACTGCTCGCCGATGTTGGCATTCCCGTGGTTGAAGTCGCCGACTACACAGGCTTCCCCGAAATGCTGGACGGGCGCGTTAAAACGCTGCACCCGAAAATCCACGGCGGCATCCTCGGGCGGCGCGATTTGAGCGACCACACCGCGCAAATGGCAGAACACGGCATCGGCAACATTGACTTGGTTGCCGTGAACCTCTACCCCTTTGCCGCCACCATCGCCAAAGCAGGCTGCACGCTGGAAGACGCGATTGAAAACATAGACATCGGCGGGCCCACGATGGTGCGCTCGGCGGCGAAAAACTGGAAGCACGTTGCCATCGTTACCGACAACGCCGATTTTGACAGCGTCATCAACGAATTAAAACTTTCAGGCTGCCTATCCGACAAAACCCGCTTCAACCTCGCCCGCAAAGCATTCAGCCACACCGCGCAATACGACGGCATGATTTCCAACTACCTCACCAGCGTGTCGGACGAAAAACTATCAGGCGAGCCCGAAATCAACACCTTCCCCGCCCAGTTCAACCAAAGCTGGCTCAAAGTGCAAGAAATGCGCTACGGCGAAAACCCGCACCAGCAAGCCGCGTTCTACCGCGACGTTTACCCGTTTTCAGGCTGCCTTTCCAACTACACCCAGCTACAAGGCAAAGAATTGTCCTACAACAACATCGCCGATGCCGATGCCGCATGGGAAGCGGTCAAATCGTTTGACGCACCCGCTTGCGTGATTGTGAAACACGCCAATCCCTGTGGCGTTGCCGTTGCCGATAATTCGCTTGCCGCCTACCGCCTTGCCTACGCCACAGACACCACCAGCGCGTTCGGCGGCATCATTGCGTTTAACCGCGAAGTGGACGGCGCAACCGCCAAGCAAATCACCGACAATCAATTTATGGAAGTCATCATGTCGCCCTCGTTTACCGCCGATGCGCTGGAAATTTTAGCCGCCAAGAAAAACGTGCGCGTGCTGCAAATTCCGCTGCTCGCAGGCGCAAACCGCTTTGAATTGAAGCGCGTGGGCGGCGGCTTGCTGGTGCAAACGCCCGATATTCACCGCATCGCGCGCGAAGATTTGCGCGTGGTTTCCAAACGCCAACCCACTGAGCAAGAATGGGCAGATTTGCTGTTTGTGTGGAACGTGGCGAAATTTGTGAAATCCAACGCCATCGTGTTCGGCAAAGGCGGACAAACCTACGGCATCGGCGCAGGGCAAATGAGCCGCGTGGACAGCACCCGCATCGCCGCCCGCAAAGCGCAAGACGCAGGCTTGGATTTAAACGGCGCGTGCGCGGCATCGGACGCTTTCTTTCCCTTCCGCGACGGCGTGGACGTGATTGCCGAGCAGGGCATCAAAGCAATCATTCACCCCGCAGGCTCAATGCGCGATGAAGAAGTGTTCGCCGCCGCCGATGAGCACGGCATTGCGATGGTGGTAACAGGCGTGCGGCATTTTCGACATTAGGCGGTGAAATAGACTGAGGCAGCCTTTTCCATTTTCAGGCTGCCTCAGTCTGTTTTTGGCGATTATTTTGAAAGATGCTGTTTCAGCAATACTAATATTTCTTGCATTTGCGCTAATTCGCGCTGCTGGTTGGCAATAATCTCTTCTTTGTGTTGTATCGTCAGTTTCAAATTTTGGTTTTCCGCTTCTAATTCATGCAGTTTTTGAGGCGAATGGCTTTGATAAGTCTGATAGTTATCGCCCTCATTAATCATAAAAATAATGCCACCTTCATTACTGGGCAGCAGTTCACGAATAGGAACGCCTAACGCATCGGAAATTTGGTTGAGACGATGCAAAGGCGGCTCGGTTTCGCCACGTTCTATTTTGGAATAGCCATTTACGGACATTTCTAGTTTTTCTGCCATATCTTTTTGCGACCAGTTACGCTGCTTGCGTAAATCGCGAATTTTATCGCCAGTTTCCATAAAATCTCCACTATTAAGGTAGGCAATTCAACTATGAGTTGGTTTGAAAGGTATGTGTAAATTTATATAATTTAACACGTCTTAACAAGGACAAGATTGTATCGCAAAGCAGACAGGTTTGCCTATTTTTTTAATTTCTTGTTTAAAGGTTTATTTTATGAAAAAGCGGTTGTTGATTTGTATGATGTTTGGGCTATTGGGTACTGCTCATGCTGCGCCTAAGGTTGCAACGTGCAAAATAACATTAGGAAATGAAATTGCTTATAAAGGAAAGTGCTTATTTGACCCCTACGAGGGCGGTTCTTTCACGCTTAAACCAATTAAAGGAGAGGCACTATTTGATGAGATTACACTTATTGATGTTTATATTACTAGTAAGAGGCGAGCAGAAGTAAAAAGCCATACATTACATGAAACATTGGGTAAGTTCTCAATGTCGATTGATGGTTCGGCTGTTCGCTCAAAATCGCAACCTGCTTGTTGGAATGGCAATTATTTCCAAATATGTGCATGGTAAATATTTTTAAATTTTGAATAAGGATTAATACAATGAAAAAATTAATTTTGGGTTTGTGTTTAATGGGTGTTGTGATGCCTAGTCTTGCAGATGATACAGGAAGTAAAATTAACACGGTTAAACAACTTTATACAAAGCAAGGCATGAATAACGGCAATGCGGCGTTGGAACGATTGGCATCGGCTGATTTGAAAGCATTGCTGCGTAAAGATGCACAAGCATCTAATGGTGAAGTTGGCTGTATTGATTATGATGTTGTGGTTCAGGGGCAAGATTTTGATGCTAATGAAATTAGCCGTTCAATCACATATACCGCGCTGTCTAATGGCAATGTGCAAGTTCGTTTTAAAAATTCGGGCGAAACAAGCACGCTACAATACAAATTAGCTTGTACTGCTAATAACTGTAAGATTGATGATGTTTTAACAGAAAATGGGCGTTCATCGTTTAAACGTGAATTGCGTCAATGTTTAAGTAATTAACATCAGTTATAATCAACTAATTCAAGAAATTTTATCAGGCAGCTTGAAAACTTATTTTCAGGCTGCCTACGCTTATATCCCGAAAGGACACCCCATGCACACCTCGCTTGCCTCCGCTATTAACCTGCCCGCCCCCATCTCAGGCAGCTTTTTCACCGCCAACTGGGCAACCCCGCGCAACGTGAAAACGCTCATCACCACACGCCACGGCGGCGTAAGCATTGGCGCGTATCACAGCCTAAACGTGGGCGCACACGTTGGCGACCATCCCGACCACGTTGCGCAAAACCGCGCCCGCGTGCAAGCGCAAGTGCCTGTGCCGATTGCTTATTTGCAGCAAACCCACAGCGCCGTCGTGGTTCAGGCTGCCGACAGCATTGCCGCGCCGCTCATCGCCGATGCCTCGGTGGACGCGAGCGGCAAAGTTGCCTGCGCCGTGATGACCGCCGACTGCCTGCCCGTGTTGTTTTGCGATCGCGCGGGCACGGTGGTGGCGGCGGCGCACGCGGGTTGGCGCGGCTTGGCGGATGGCGTGTTGCAAAACACCGTTGCCGCGATAGGCGTGCCCGCGATGGAAATCATGGCATATTTTGCCCCCGCGATTGGCGCGGAATCATTTGAAGTGGGGCAGGATGTGTTTGACGCATTTTGCGCCGAAAATCACGCAGCGGAACAAATGTTTACGCCCATTAGCAGCAGCAAATATTTAGCCGATATTTACGGCTTGGCGCGGCTGATTTTGCAGCGCGAGGGCGTAACGCAGATTTTTGGCGGTGAACATTGCACCGTGCTGGAACGCGAAACTTTTTTTTCTTACCGCCGAGACGGCGCGACAGGGCGCATGGCGAGCATTATCTGGTTGGAAAACGAAGCGTAAGCAGCGGATAAAGGCGCGGAAGCCGATGATGGATTTTCAGGCTGCCTCGGCAAGCGGCGCAGCAGTATTGATGGTCTGAGGCAGCCTAAAAATAGGTTTGGCATGACGCAAATGCCGTTGAAACCAATTCGCACATAAAACACCGCGCCAGAAAACAAAAAGGACGTAATCCATACGTCCTTTTTTGTCGCGCCCGTTATGCCGCAAATTCATCCAAAAAATTTTTCAACATTTCATGCCCGTGTTCGGTGAGCAAGCCCTCAGGGTGGAACTGCACGCCTTCAATGGCGTAATCGCGGTGGCGGATGCCCATAATTGTGCCATCTTCCGTCCATGCGGTGATGCGCAGATGATCGGGCAAGCTGGCGCGGTCAATCACCAAGCTATGATAGCGCGTGCACACCACGGGATTGGGCAAGCCTTTAAACACGCCCGAATTTTTGTGGAACACAGGCGAAGTTTTGCCGTGCATCAAAGTGTTGGCGCGAACTACCTTGCCACCAAACGCTTCGCCTATGGCTTGATGCCCCAAGCACACGCCCAAAATGGGGATTTTGCCCGCAAAATGCCGCATCGCCGCCACCGAAATCCCCGCTTCTTTCGGCGTGCAAGGTCCCGGTCCGATGACAAGATAGCGCGGATTCAACGCGACGATTTCGTCTAGCGTGATGGCATCGTTGCAGCGCACCAGCACATCTTGCCCCAGCTCGCCGAGGTATTGAACGATGTTGTAGGTGAAGCTGTCGTAGTTATCTATAAAGAGTAGCATTTTTAACCTATCTGATTGATTTATATGAAACAAATTTTAAGTTAGATTATTTCATACCCCGAATATACCCCAAAATTAGCAAATCTGCGTATGATTTTTAATCCACTCTTCAATTTCGCTACTTAACCAACGGGAAGAGCGGTTAAATTTTTGGTAGTGTCCTAAAAAGTATGCTGCCTATTTTTTAATCGTTTTTCATTACATTTATTTACATATTGGAACACCAAGTCAAAAACCTTGAAATGGTAAAACTCCCTTTTTGAAAAGCAACGCGACCGCCGTATAGCGCGGGCGCAACGATGCCTTAAACGACAGTTATTACCTTCAATCCCCACTCCCCACTGTAAACGCTTTACCTTTCACATGCTCGCAATCGGAAAACGTTTTGGCAAAACTCTCCCAGTGGTCGGTAACAACGCGACCGTATGTGATATTCAAACGCTTTAATTCGGCTTTTAGAGCCAGTGCAGTTTCTAAATCTCGCTTTCCCCATACGAAAGCAACGATTTCTCCGCTTTCTCGTTCGTAAGCATATTGCAACCAAACTTTGTTTTTCTTATTGCCGATAAACGTATGAAATTCATCAATTTCTAGCTCAGAATAGTAGTGTTTCTTGGGTTTGTGAACACATTTACTGCGTGCAATAGCAGCTTGGACTTTGCCCCTGCTGTATCTCGTTATGGCGCAAATGTCGCGAATACCACAACGGCGAGTAACCATGAGTTGGATTTGACTATCGGCTTCGGAATGGCAACCTTTGTTTGTCAAATTATGGTCGCCAATAAACTGCCTGCCGCGGTCTTTGCAGCGGTAGTTGGTTTTGCAGTAGCTTTTTTTGTCGTTTTTCTTTATGCTTACGCTGCGGCATCTCGGACAATGGAGTGGTATGGGTATTTTCACACCTTATCATACAATTCCTTGCCTTGATGCTGCTTGATTTTTTAGGCAGCATACTTTTTAGGATACTACCAAATCATTGATTAAGTGTGAGTTTTTTAGTAGAATTTTGCTATATTTCGGAGAAAGTTACGTTTAGGCGACTTTATCCGTTTTGTTTTGCGTTTTGCTAGATTATATCTGTTTTGATATAATCTACTCCATGAAAATACTTTCCTTTCTTGGCGATTCTTTGGATTGCATACGCGATTTTCCTGATGGCATGAAGCAGGCGGCTGGATATCAGTTGCACCGTGTCCAATACGGCGAAATGCCGAATGATTTTAAAGTCATGATAACAGTAGGCAGCGGCGTGGTGGAAATCCGTTTGAAAGACGAAAACGGCATCTACCGCGTGATGTACGTTGCCAAATTTGATAATGCGGTTTATGTGCTGCATGCGTTTCAAAAGAAAACACAGCGCACTGCCAAGTCTGATTTGGATACAGCCAAGAGACGCTACCAAGCCTTGATACAGGAGTTAAATCATGGATAAAACTTACACTTCCGCCTTTGATGCGTTGTGCGACACACCGCTTGAAGCGGCTAATTTGAAATTACGCGCGGATTTGATGATGCACATTGCGGGCATTATCAAACAAAACGGCTGGACGCAGAAACAGGCGGCGAGTCATTGTGGTTTGACCCAGCCGCGCATTAACGATTTGTTGAACGGACGCATTGATAAGTTCTCGTTGGATGCGTTGGTTAATATCAACGCGCAATTGGGACAGGTGTTGTCGTTTCAGTTTGCTGTTGCTTAAAAGCCCGTGTGATACGGGCTTTTTTTTCAGGCTGCCTTACATTCGCCTCACAAGTGCAACACTTTCCCAAACAAAGAA
>CAJPSG010000006.1 GCA_905373195.1 Kingella oralis | reverse complement strand
CGGTCTTCTTCGCGCTGGGCGGCAAGGTGTAGGGCGATGCGCAGTTGGGCGAGGGCTTTGTCGCGCTTGCTGTTAAGCGTATTGACGCGCACATCCAACGGGGCGGGCTGGGCGACGCTGCGCCCGAAGGCGAGGATTTGTTCATCGGTGTAGTGTTGTTGCAAACGGGCGATGAGCCAATCGGGCAGTTCGGCGGCGGTGTTCAGGCAGCCTGAAAATTCGTTTTTGCGGGCTTTGAGGCTGCTGAGGAATTCTTTTTCGTTGTCGGCGTTGTTGAGCAGGTATTCTATTTGGCTGATGCTGACGCTGCGCCCGAGTATTAGCGCGGCGAGGGCGGCTTTGCGTGATTGCACGGCGGGGCGGCGCAGGGCGGCGGCGATTTTTTGATAATGGCGCAGGGCGGCAAAGGCGGTTTCAGCGATTTCGTGGCGGTCGCTGCGCCCGAGTTTGCGGTGGTTGCGCAGGTAGTTGGATAGGACGATGTCGGCGGGTTGTTCAAAGGTGAGCATTTGGGCGAGCACGGTGGCGGTGTGGTTGAGCTGGGTGGGGGTCATGGTTTTGTTTGGGGTGGTGGTTGAAAAAGGAGAGGTATTTTAACTGGTTTGGGTGGTGCGGTGGATTAAGGCGGGGCGAAAATGAGTTTTCAGGCTGCCTATCGTTCATTTTTCGCTAGCGCAGGCGTTTCGCCGCCTACCACGAGCAGGGGCAAGCCCCTGCGCCCCCAACCTTACTCAACTTGCTCCACCATTTTATCGCCCCAAACGCAAAGGCAGCCTGAAAAAGGATGTTATTGGCTTGAAAAAATGTCGGCGAGCCGCCAACGCTCCATCGGTTGCAAGTTTTGCAAAGGTTTCAATCTATCCAACAAAAACCGTTTGGCTGAACACCAAACGGTTTTTGTATTTTCAGGCTGCCTTAAACAGCGTGCGCAGCAAGCGGCACACCTTACAGGGATTGAGGCAGCCTGAAAACGGTTTAGCGGTTTGCTAATTGGTAAACAGTAACAAACTCCTGCGTTTGCTGCGGCGCAAGCTGGATTAAGCCGATGTGGTTGTTAAACGCATTGGGCGCGCTGCTAAGGTTTTCCAGCGCGATGCTGTCGCGTTGCGGCGGGGTGTAGGCTTGCACAAAGGGGTAGCTCTCTTCGGGCGTGATGCTCAATTGAATGCGCTCGCCTTTGAGCACCACGGCGGGTTGGGCAAAATCGGGCGTGAGCACGAAGCAGTTGTCTAGCTCGGTTTGGGCGATGGGCGTGCTTTGGGCGAAGGGGTTGTGGGCGATTTTTTCGCCTGTGGGCAGCATACGTTCGTTGAAGGCAAGCTGTTCTTGGCTGCGGATTTGCAGTTGCCAGCTTGCCATGTCGCCATCCACGGCAAAATAGGGATGCCAGCCATCGGCGATGGGGATGATGCTGTCGCTTAGGTTGCGCACGCGGCTGTGGATGTGGAGTTTGCCGTTTGCTTCAAGCGTGTAGGTGATTTGGATTTGGTAGGCGAAGGGGTAGCCGCTGTCGTCGCTGTGGTAAACGTGGGCAAGGGTAACGCTGGCGTGGGTGGCGGTGCTGTGGCTGCTTTGCAGCGCAAAGGGTGCGTCAAAAATTAAGCCGTGAATTGCGCTGTCGCCCAGTTTGAATTTGCGGATGGTTTTCAGGCTGCCTTGATGGTGGTATTGTGCGTTATCCAGTCGGCACACGAAAGGGCTGAGTTTCGCGCCGCGAAAGAGTTGGGTGATGGACTGCTCGGCGTGTTGCGGCGATGAATAGGCGGCGATAATGTTGTGCCATTGCCCGTTTTCTTGGCGGATGGCGAAGCGGTTGAGCAACGCGCCAAAGGGGTAGATTTCTACTTGATATTGGTTGGTGTGGCTGATTTGGATGGTTTGGGGGGTGATTTGGATGGCGAAAGACATGGCGGGATTATTCCTTTGTGGGTTGGGTTTTGAGGATGGGGAGTTTAGCAGGTTTGGGCAGCCTGAAACGAGGTTGAGCTGTGCGAGAAGGGTTTTCAGGCTGCCTTTGGATAAGCCATTAGGCAGCCTGAAAACCATAAGCAGCCTGAAATTGCGTAAACAAAAAAATCGCCAAAAGCAGTTTTCAGGCTGCCTTTGGCGATTGCTTTAATTGCTAATCTTCAAAAAATGCGTTGGCTGCGTCATCGCCAGTGCTGCGGCTACGGCTGGGCGTGTTGCTTTGCACAGGGCGCAATTCGCGCTCGCCCGCGCCGCTGTCGTTATCAACAGGCGACAAGTCTTGCTCTTGCGCTTTGGGCGGGTTCAGCGGACGCACCACTTCGGGTTGGTCGGTGGTGTTGTCCAACGGCAAGTGCTCGTCGGTGGTTTGGCGTTCTTTCAAATACACTTCGCCGTCGCGTTTTACCACGCCTTTGGGTTCAACAAACTTGCTCACAGGCTTGCCTTTGAGAGCAAAGCGCATATAGTTCATCCAAACGGGCAGAGCGATTTTGCCACCAAACGCGCTTTTGCCAATCGTGCGCGGTTTGTCGTAGCCAATGTAAACAGCGGTTACGATTTTGGGCGTGTAGCCCACAAACCAAGCGTCTTTAAAGTCGTTGGTGGTACCCGTTTTGCCCGCAATATCGCTGCGACCGAGCGCGTTGGTTGCCGCGCCCGTGCCTTTGGTGGCAACGTCGTGCAAGAGAGAAGTCATCACATAAGCATTGCGCGGGTCAATCACTTGCGGCGCGGTTTTGCCCGCCACCAAAGGCTGCATTTCGGCGCGCAAATTGTCTTTGCTGTCGTAAATCTTATCAATCACATAATGGGCAACTTTGTAGCCGCCGTTGGCAAACACAGCATAGCCTTCCGCCATTTGCATCGGCGTAACCGAAGCCGTGCCCAGCGCAATAGACAGCGCAGGCGGGATTTGGTCTGCTGTAAAGCCAAAGCGTTGCACATAAGCGCGCAAATAGCTCACGCCCATCGCTTGCGCAATCCGCACCGATACCGTGTTTTTAGACCACGTTAAGGCTTGGCGCAGCGTAATCATGCCCGAATAAGTGCCGTCCGAGTTTTGCGGCGACCAGCCACGAATCGTAATCGGCGCATCGTTTACCAGCGTAGAAGCAGTAAAGCCTTTGGACAGCGCCGCCGAGTAAACAAACGGCTTAAAGGCAGAACCAGGCTGGCGCATACTTTGCGTTGCACGGTTAAACGTCTTGCTGTGGAAATCATAACCGCCCACCAAAGCCTGCACCGCGCCCGTTTGCGCATCAATAGAAACCAGCGCGCCTTGAATTTCAGGCTGCTGTGTAACCGTCCAACTGCCGTTTTTCAATTTCATGATGCGAATCACCGAGCCAACTTTAATTGCCTTGTCGCCCAGTTTTTTATTGCCGATGGCGTTGCGCGCGATGCCCATGTCGCCTATTTTCAAAGTCGCCTTTTTGCCCCCTTGCATATAAGCCACAATCCCCTGTTTGCCCGCTTCAATCACCACCGCAGGCACCATCCCCTCAACGGTATAAGTGTTGGCAAGAAATTGCTCCGCCGCATCTTCAATGTCTTCGGGTTCAACCGAGCTAAAATCCAACTGCTGTTCCGCACCCGCATAAGCACGCCCCGCGCTCAAACTGCGCAAAGTGTTGCGCAGTGCAGTCGTTGCCGCTTTTTGGTTTGCCACGCTCACGGTGGTGTAAACCTTCAAACCTTTGGTGTACGCATCTTCGCCATAGCGTTCAAACAGTTCTTGACGCGCCATTTCCGCCACATACAACGAATTTTGGTCCACATCCACGCGATAACGCTCATACGTTAATTGCTCATTTAACGCCGCCGTGCGCTCGGCTGGTGTAATCATGTTCAATTCCACCATATTGTTCAAAATATACTCTTGACGCAAACGCGCACGCTCGGGGTTCACAATCGGGTTAAAGGTAGAAGGCGCTTTGGGCAGCCCCGCCAAAATAGTGGCTTCCGCCAGCGTTAAATCGCGCACTTCTTTATTGAAATACACTTTCGCCGCCGAAGCGAAACCATAAGCGCGTTGTCCCAAATAAATTTGGTTGAAATACAGTTCCAAAATTTGGTCTTTGGTCAGCGTTTTTTCAATTTTGTAAGCCAATAAGGCTTCATTGAATTTGCGCGTCATCGTGCGCTCGTTGGTCAAATAAAAATTACGCGCCACTTGCTGCGTAATCGTACTTGCCCCTTGTTTTGCGCCGCCAGACGCATTGCTGATTGCCGCGCGAATCACACCAATCACATCCACGCCCCAGTGTTCGCGGAAACGCTTGTCTTCCGCTGCAATCACCGCGTTTTTCAAAACCTCGGGAAATTGGTCAATAGGCGTAAAGGCGCGTTTCTCATCACCATAAGAACCAATCACCACCCCTTCGGACGAATAAATCGTTAAAGGCTCGTGTGGTTGGTAATATTTTACCGCATCAAGCGGCGGGAGTTTGGGGTATGTGACTAAAATTGCAACAGTCACCAAACCGACCGCAAATAGGAATAAACCTAATAACAGCCCCAAAAACGTCGTAATCAATTTCTTAATCATAAAATTTCTCGCAGCGATAATGCACAAAATCGCCATGTGTTTTTTTAAATAAAGTAAAATATCGCAATGAATTTGTTATTGGATGAAAACCAAAGCGACAAATGACATTATAAATGTTTTATGCGTTAGGTAAGGACTTAAATCATGCGCTCAAAGAAAACCGAAAAAAAAACCAGTAATAAGAAAGCTATGGCTACATCAGGGCGTAGCGTCATTGGTGTGGACATTAGCCCTAGCCATATTCGTATGGTGCAACTATCTGGTCGTCAATTAAGCCAAGTTCAGCTTGAAAAATATGCGATTACTACGCTGCCTGCCAATGTGGTTGCAGGTGGCGAAGTGATAGATTTTGACCAACTTGTCTCTCATTTGCAACAATGTTACAGCAAAATGAAAACAAATTGTAAGCAAGCCAACATTGCATTGCCTGCAAGCGCAGTAACCATTGAGGAAAATTTACGCTTTGTGCCAGAAGGCAGCAATATGACGCTGCAAGAGTTTGTTGAGTTAGAAGTGGCAAATATTGGTTCTCTTGATGAAATGAATTACGACTGGCAGGTTTTGTCAGGCAATCCGGGTAGCGAACAAACCGTTTTAATGGTGGCGGCGAAAAAAGAAGCGGTTGAGCGCGCAACGGATTTACTGGATGAAGTAGGCATCAACGCCTCTAATGTTGATGTGGATATTTTCGCCGTTGCCAATGCTTTTGCTTACGCAGATATGCAAAACGGCGACAGTTTTGGTCGTCAGCGTATTGCGTTATTTGATATTGGCGATACGGTATTAAAAGCCTTAATTGTAGAAAATGGGCAGATTCTCTATAAACAAGAAAGCAATTTCGGTTTGGAGCAATTGGTGCAATCTGTGCAACGCGCTTATCAAGTAACAGATGGCGAGGCATTAGCCATGATTACAGGCGAAATGAAGCGTCCTGATGATTATAAAGCAATGGTGGTAGATGGCTTTAATGCGCAAATCGCGCAAGAAGTTCAACGTGTAATGCAGTTCTTCTATGCAACACAAAATATGGATAGCATGTCTAATGTTAAACATATTTACATTAGTGGTAGCGGTTGTGCAGCGCCAGGCATTTCCGAAGTGGTGTATGCGCAAACAAATATTGCAACAGAGCAATTAAATCCAGCTTCTTTTGCAATCAACAAGCTAAAAGGTGATGGCGCACGATTTGAAAAAGATGCCGCATCATTAACAACAGCATTTGGTTTGGCTTTGAGAGGGTTAGTATAAAATGAACTTAATTAAAATTAACTTATTGCCATATCGCGAGATATTAGAGCAAAAGCAAAAGAAACGATTTCAGTTGGTTATGGCTGGTGGCGTGATAGCAGGTGGTGTTGCAGCATTCTTAATTTGGGGTGCGTTGGCAGCCTTGATAACAAACCAAGAAGGCAGAAACGAAGAGCTGAATGCGGGTATCAAAGAGCTTGATGCGCAAATTGTAAAAGTTAGAGATTTGCAAGCGCAAAAACAAAGTTTCTTGGAGCGTAAACAAAAAGTTGAAGAATTGGATAACAAACGATTTGAGGGTGCTCGAATTGTTGATACTGTAAACCAACTTGTTCCAGAGGGTGCGTATTTAACAAGTATTCAAAATATCGGTGGTAGTGATGCAGTAATTAGCAATACCTATACTTTGGTAGGTAAAGCAATTAGCGATAACAAAGTTGCTATGTTTATGACTGCATTACCTAGCACAGGCGTATTTGATACCCCTAAGTTGGATAGCATTAATAAAACAGATAATGGGCAAGAATTTAAGGTAACTGCGAATTTGTTAGAGCAGAAAAAAATAACAGGAACCCAATCTTCCGTATCTGCTAACTCAACGGAAACATCCGCATCCGCTTCTGCGGCATCAACAACAGAATAAGGTGATTACAATGAATTTAAATGAAATTCAATGGGATAAACTCCATTTGCAAAGCAAAGCAGTGCAATTTTTGCTGGCGGCAATCGTTGCAGTTGTTATTGTGGTTGCTGGTTATTTTGTATTATTCCAAGGGCAATGGGATGAATACAAAGAGAAGCAAGAAGAAGAAACTAGGTTAAAAGCAGACTTTGAAACTAAAAGTGTTCAGGCTGCTAGCTTAGACAATCTGAAAAAAGAATTGGAATTGATTGAGGCATCTTTGGATGTGTTGTTGAAACAGTTGCCAACAACTGCCGAAATTCCAACGCTTATTCAAGAATTGCACCAAGCGGCTGCTAAAAATAATCTAACTATGACCAATGTAACACCTGGTGAGTCTGTGATAGAAAAACCGATTGAGCGTTTGCCGATTGCGATTTCAGTTTCGGGTAGCTATGAGCAGCTTTCTCAATTTATTCGTGATGTGGGCAAAATGTCTCGTATTGTTACATTGGCTAATATCAATCTTACAAGCGCGAATAAATCCGCAAAAGATGATGGCAGTAAGCTAACGCTTTCAGCGACGGCTAATACATATAAAGCCATAGATCTTTCCAAAGAAGCGAAAGCCGCTTCTGCTGCTAGCCAAGCAGAATAATGAATGTGTAAGAATAGGAAATGACAATGAAAGCAAAACTTTTATTATTATCATCTATTATTTTGCTATCTGCTTGCTCAGAAGAGAGTGGAAATGTGCAAGAGTGGATGACGCAAAAGAAAGCAGAGGCGAAAACCAAGGTACGCCCTGTTGAAGAGCCTGCCAAATTAGAACCAGTTGCATACTTCCCCCCAGAAGTATCTGGTCCTAACGCGTTTAGCACAGCAAGATTGCGTGCAGCTTATCAAAATTCGCAAATACCTGATTTGAATAGACCTAAAGAATTGCTAGAAAATTATAGTTTAGAAAATCTAAATTATGTGGGTTCAATTGGGGCTGGCAAAGCATTATCTGCAATGATTGAAGTTGAAGGGCATGTTTATACCGTTAATGTTGGTAATCATGTGGGACAAAACTTTGGTCGGATTGTTCGTATTACACCTGATGTCATTAAGGTTGTGGAAGTAGTTGAAGATGCATCAGGCAATTGGACGAATAGGGAAGCAGAAATAGTTTTAAATGATTCTGGTAACTTGGGTAAATAAATCATCAGATTGTAAATTTTAAAGAGGCTTAAATTATGAAAAAGAATTCAGTAAAAGTTTTATCAGCACTTGTAGCAGGTCTGCTCGCACAAGTGGCTTATGCTGGCAGCATTACCGATATTAAAGTATCTGTTTTGCCGAACAAACAGCGCGTAATTAAATTTAAATTTAATAAAGATGCGGTTGAGCCAACTGGTTTTATTACTTCATCTCCTGCTCGCATTACATTGGATTTTGCAAATACAGATTTAAAAGTAAAACAACCTACTTTAACATTCAATGACAATTTGCTTAATCAAATTGTAACTGCACAAGGCGAAGGCAATACGCGCGTTTTATTGGGGTTGGGGCAAGAAGGTCAATACAATGTTCAAGTAAAAGGTAATGAAGTATGGGTTCAGCTGAGCGAAGCGAGTTCATCTAATTCTGCGCCAGTAAGTGCTGTTCCTGCCGCAAGAAGTGCGCAAACACAAAATGCTTATTCTTCTTCTGTTCCTTTCAATATTGATTTCCATAAAGGTGGCAATAATTCTGGTGTGGTTGAATTCTCATCAAACTTCACAGGGGAGCCTCAGGTTCGTTCACAGAGCGACCGTGTGGTTATTACGCTGAAAAACTATCCATTGCCAGCACAAGCGCAACGCAATTTGGATGTAACAGATTTTTCTACACCTGTTCGCACAATTAGTGTTCGCCGTGTGGGCAACGATACGCAAATCACTCTGCGCAACCAAGGCACATGGAAACATACCATCACAGGCAAAAATGGTCGCCAAAGCATCCAAATTACCCCAACTAAAAATGTTACTGAATTGGGCATTGGTGCGAATAAAACCAAACAAAAATTCACAGGCAAACGCATCTCTCTTGATTTCCAAAATGTTGATGTGCGAACTGTTTTGCAAATTTTGGCAACAGAATCAGGCATGAACATTGTGGCCAGCGATAGCGTGCAAGGCAAAATGACACTTTCTCTGAAAGATGTGCCTTGGGATCAAGCGTTGGATTTGATTTTGGATGCACGTGAATTGGATATGCGCCGTGTAGGCAACATCATCAATGTTGCGCCTCGTGCTGAAATGTTGGCACGCGATAAAGCAGAATTAACGGCGCGCAAAGAGTTGGATGATTTGGGACCGTTAATTTCTCAAAGTTTCCAATTGAAATATAAAAATGTTGAAGAATTTAAGAAAATTCTGCGCATTTCTGATGGAAGCTCAGGCAGTTCTAGTAATTCTATCTTGACTTCGCGTGGCAGCGCGTTGATTGACCCTGCCACCAACACATTGATTGTTAATGATGTGAAATCCGTTATCCAAAAATTCAATGCGTTGATTGAGGAATTGGATGTACCTGCGCGTCAAGTGATGGTGGAAGCGCGGATTGTTGAAGCATCGGATACCTTATCCCGTGAATTGGGTGTGAAATTTGGTGCTGGTCGTAATGGTAGTACTTCATGGGGTAACAATTGGAATAATGGTATTGAACGAAATTCTCGTTATGGTGGAAGTGGAAGCTCTAGATCTAATGGAATTCCATTTGCACCTAACGTAAATCTTCCTGCGGCTGCTGCGGTGGGTTCAATTGCTGTTGTGCGTTCATTTAGCTCTGGTGTCTTAGGCTTGGAACTCTCCGCTTCCGAAGCAGAAGGTCGCAGTAAAACCATTTCTACCCCTCGCGTTCTAACGCAAGACCGCCAAGAAGCTGAAATTAAACAAGGTTATCAAGTGCCTTACACCACGCGCGATAGCGATGGCAGCACCACAACTTCGTTTAAAGATGCGGTGATGAGCTTGAAAGTGTTGCCACGCATTACGCCTGATAACAAGATTATTATGGACGTTACCATTAACAAAGATACGCCTGATAACACTTACCAAAGCTCAGAAGGCGAGCCAAGCATCCGTACACAATCGGTGAAAACACAAGCCATGATTGAAGATGGTGGCACTTTGGTTGTTGGCGGCGTGTATCAAGAAGTGATTCAAAATAACGTGAAAAAAGTGCCTATGCTGGGTGATTTGCCTGTATTGGGGAACTTGTTTAAAACACGTTCGCGCAACAATAGCCGCAACGAATTGCTGTTCTTTATTACGCCTCGCATTATGGGCAGCGAAACCAGCGTAATGCGCTACTAATATCATGTAAAAAATCTGCATATTGTGCAAATTTAAGTTAAAATTGCCTGCTATGGAACATATAGCAGGCAATTTATTTTTAGTGGGCTTAATGGGGGCGGGAAAAACCACGCAAGGCAAACGGCTGGCGCAGCATTTGAATCGCTCTTTTTTGGATAGCGACCAAGTGATTTGCGAGCGCACGGGTGTGAACATCCCAACCATTTTTGAAATGGAGGGCGAAGCGGGTTTTCGCCATCGGGAAAGCAATATCATCAACGAGCTTACTCTGCTGCCGAATATTGTGTTGGCAACGGGCGGCGGGGCGGTTTTGCGTGAGCAGAATAGGGATTATTTAAGGCAACGCGGTTTGGTGGTTTATTTGCATGTGCAGCCTGAAACGCTGTTTGAGCGTGTGGGCAAGGATAGAAACCGCCCGCTGTTGCAGGTGCAAGATGCGTTGGCGAAGTTTCGGGATTTGTATCGGGCGCGGGATGCGATTTATCGGGAAACGGCGCATATTGTGATTGAAGTGGGGACGGATGATTGCCAAACGACGTTTGAGCAGATTTTGAAGTGTGCATCGGAATATGAAAAAGGTTTGGCATAATTTGATGGTGGATGCACCATCGCATCGTTATCCGATTTATATCGGCAGTGGCATTTTTGCGGATTTTGCGTTGCTGAAAGCGCATATTGGCAAAAAGGTGGCGATTGTTACCAATGATGTGGTTGCGCCGCTTTATTTGGATACGCTGCAAAATACGCTGCGGGCTAATGGGATGGCGGCGTTTGCGATTGTGTTGCCCGATGGCGAGCAGCATAAAAACCATGCTTCGTTGAATGCAATTTACGATGGTTTACTGCGCCATCATGCCGACCGCAAAACCACGATGATTGCGCTGGGCGGCGGGGTGATTGGCGATATGGCGGGCTTTGCGGCGGCAACTTATCAACGCGGGATTCCGTTTGTGCAAGTGCCGACGACGCTGTTGAGCCAAGTGGATTCTTCGGTGGGCGGCAAAACCGCCATCAATCATCCGCTGGGCAAGAATATGATTGGCGCGTTTTATCAGCCGCAGGCGGTGTTTGCAGATTTGGATACGCTGGATACGCTGCCCGACCGTGAACTGTCGGCGGGGATGGCGGAAGTAATTAAATATGCGCTTTTGGGCGATGCGGATTTTTTGCAATGGCTGGAAGCGAATATGGCAGGGTTGATGGGGCGCAATCAGGCGTTGCTGGCGCAGGCGGTGCTGCATTGCTGCCAGATGAAAGCGGCGATTGTGGCGCAGGATGAAACGGAGCAAGGCGTGCGGGCGCTGCTGAATTTGGGGCATACGTTTGGGCATGCGATTGAGGCGGAGATGGGCTATGGCAACTGGCTGCATGGCGAGGCGGTGGCGGCGGGCTGTGTGTTGGCGTGTTTGCTGTCGGAGCGGTTAGACAGCCTGAAAACGGAAGATACGGCGCGGGTGCGCGCCATCATGCGGCAGGCGAAGCTGCCTGATGCGCCGCCTGTGTTTGCGTTTGAACGCTGGTTGGCGCATATGCGGCATGATAAGAAGGTAGAAAGCGGCACAATGCGGTTTGTTACGTTGTCTGCGTTGGGGCGGGCGGTTTTAACGCCGCTGGATGATGTGCAGATTTTGCGCGATGCGTTGCAGCCTTTTATTTTGGATTGATTGAACGGAGCGGCTGTTTAGACAATAGGCAGCCTGAAATTGGATTTGGCGTAGTAAACAGGGCGGGCGATGCTCGCGCTACGCAGTTCTTAATATTTTTGGAATACGACTATGACACAAGAAACGGCTTTGGGCGCGGCATTGAAATCGGCTGTGCAAACGATGAGCAAAAAAAAGCAAACGGATATGATTGCGGAGTATTTGTATAGCAAATATGACGTGTTTAAGCGGTTTAAGCCGTTGGCGATTGGCATTGAGAAGGATTTGGTGGAGGCGCTGCCGCAGTTTGATGCGGTGCTGATTCATCGGGTGTTGTCTAACCATTGCCGTCGTCCGAAATATTTGAAAGCGGTGGCGCGTGGTGGCAAGCGGTTTAATTTGAATAACCGTTTCCAAGGGGAAGTGAGCGAGCAGGAGCAGCAGTATGCGCTGTCGCAGCCGAATATTCGCGAAGCGATTGAGAAACAGGATGCGCGTCGTGCGGAAGCAGCGGCGGCTAAGGCGGCGCAAGTGGAGCAAGGTGGGGCGGTTGAGGCAGTTGGTGCGGTGGATGGGGAAACGGCTGAGGATTGATTTTCAGGCTGCTTTTCTTTGGGAGGGCAGCCTGAAAGTTTGTTGGAGCTTTGCTGCGATTTATAGTCGCTCCACACAGTCTTATACAAGGCGGCGAGCCGCAGATAGTACAAGTAGTACAGCAAGGCGAGCCAACGCTGTATAAGGCTTAATTGGAGCGACTATATCAATTTGTTTTCAGGCTGCCTTTGGATGATTGGGCTGTGTGTGATGGGGTTGAACTGGGTAACGTTGTTTGGCGGCGAGCCGCCGCCGCGCCATGAGCTTGCTAGGCTTTTTCAGGCTGCCGATATTGCGGGCAGCTTTTTTCATGCGCGCCTGCTAGGTAGCCTGTGCTGAGCAGAAATTCGCCTACGATTTCGTCGCCCATAAATCTGAAATGTTGTTTGAACAGCTTAACCCATGCTTCTTTGCTGCGTGGGTGGTGGGCATCTAGCCAGTTTTTGAAGCTGCCGTATTGTTGTTGCAGGCGTTGGATTTGCTGGGCGTTGTGGATGGCAGCTTGGATTTTGAGGCGGTTGCGGATGATGCCTGCGTTGGCGAGCAGGCGGGCGATGTCGGCTTCGCCAAAGGCGGCGACGGTGGCGATGTTGAACTGGGCATAGGCAGCCTGAAAGGCGGGGCGTTTGTTGAGGATGGTCGTCCAGCTTAGCCCTGCTTGGTTAATTTCTAAAACCAGTCGTTCAAATAGGCGGTTGTCGTCTTGCACGGGCACGCCGTATTCGGTGTCGTGGTAGGCTTTGTTGGGGTTTTGTGTGTTGGCGGGTAGGGTGGCGCAGAAGTCGCAGTAGGCTTGGGACATGGGGGGCTTTGGGTGTGTGTATGGGGGAGGCGAATGTAAGGCAGCCTGAAAATGATGGCAAGGGGGATTTTCAGGCTGCCTTTGGGTTATACGCGCTGGATGGTTTGCAACCAATCGTGCAGCCTACTGACGGCATCGCTTTGGTTGAGCAAATATTGCTGCCATGCGCGCGCGCTGCGTTGCCAGTCGGCAAGGTGGGCGAGCAGGGTGCGCCAATGTTGGCGGCGTTGGGCGGGGGTTAAATCGGCTGCGCCGTTGAGGTCGTGCGACAGGGCTTGGTGGGCGTGTTGCACGGCGGCGGTGGGAGCGACGTGTTGGTGGTGCGTGTGCCAAAAGGCGGCGAGTTTGTCTAAATGGGCGGCTTGGGCTTGGGGGTAGATGTGCCAGAAAAACGGCTTGCCGGCAAGCTGGGCGCGGACAAAGCTGTCTTCGCCGCGCACAATCAGCACATCGGCTGCCCATAGGGCGCGGTCAAACTGCACTTGCGGCACAAAGTTTTGGTTGATGATTTTCAGGCTGCCTAATGTGCGTGCTTGTGGCGCATCGTTGCTGTTTTCTGTTTTCAGGCTGCCTGAAACGTTGCTTCCAGCTTGTAAACAGGTTTGCAAACTGGTTTGCAGGGGCTTGCCCGCGCAGTGCAACACGATTTCGCGCTCTTGTTCGGCTAACGCGGCGGCCCATTTTGGCCAAATATCGCCGGCGTAACCAAAGGCGAAAATATGCAGGGCGGCGGTTTCGGGGCTGGGCGTATTTTCAGGCTGCCTCTGTTTAAACGCAGCCATCTGGGCAACGTAATCCGCCTCGCGCAGCAAGCCGCCGCTCTCGGGCACAAAGCCCATTTGCCAAAAATATTTCTCGCAGCCGTTGGCTTGCAGGCTGGGCATGGCGTGGGTGCGGATTGCCCAGTCTTCCGCGCTTAGGTATTCCCAGTTGAGCCACACGGGGCGATGCGCTTGGATAACGGCGTGCACATCGGGCGGCAGGGCGCAGGCGAAGGTTTCAACCACCAAATC
>CAJPSG010000005.1 GCA_905373195.1 Kingella oralis | reverse complement strand
GTTTCCACACAACAACCTGCCACGGATAAAACCATGCTGCCTGAATTTCTATCAGCCACATCAGCTATCAACTCCAGTCTTGAAATCATTAAAGCCATCCAAGAAATCAAAGATACAAGCCAAATTCAGCAGAAAACCATTGAACTCAATTCAATCATCCTTGATTTGCAAAACAGCCTGTTTTCTTTGCGCGATGCCTATGCGGACATCACAAATCGTCATGCCGAGTTGGAAAAAGAAATGCGAAACATCCGCGAGCAAAAAACTCAATTTAAGCGTTATGTTTTGCACCAATTGCCAATGGGTGGCTTTGTGTATCGCTACCAACCAACGAGAAACGACCACACTCCCGCGCACGACATTTGCACAAACTGCATGAGCAATGGCAAAAAATCCATCTTGCAAAAAGAGACGCGCTGCTTTGCAGCGTTTGGCGATGAAATCATTTCGTCCGAATATCTGGTTTGTCCTATGTGTAAACATGAACTACTCCTTTCCTAATCCTGCGCCAACTCGGGCCATATTTCCGCCCAATCATCAGGGCGTAGGTCGCGGCGCGTTACTGCGCCTTGCGTCAATTCCTCAATTTGCACGCAGCGTTTAATCGGAATGGGGCGTTTTTCTGCTAACCATGCTTGTAGTGTTGGTTGGCGCACGCCCAACAACGTTGCCATTTCTTGCTGCGTTTTATCGTTTAAATACTCTTTCAGTCGTTCCATTTTGGCATCTCTATAAACAATGCCTATATTCTAGCCGAAAAAAATAACCCACTCAATAGCTATTGACTGTTTAGCTTGCATTAGGAATAAAATATAGCCTTTGGCTATATCTATAATGGAGATTTTAAAATGTACACAGGAGAAAAATTAGGCGAAGCCATTAAAACAGCAATGAAATTAAAAGACGTTACGCAATCAGAAGTCGCAGACAAATTTGGCGTAAGGCAGCCATCCGTTGCAGGATGGATAAAAAGTGGCAGAATAGGAAAGAAACATATTGATGATTTAATTGAATATTTTTCCGATGTCGTTCCCCCATCCCATTTTGGGATTGAAAATATGGTTACCATTCCAGAACTGTATGCGAACTATCGCACAGACGAAGGCAACTACACCCTCAACCCCCGCGACACCAAAGACAAAATACTGATAGAACAACTAGACATCACAGGCGCGCAAGGCGAGGGCGCGCCCGCCCTTTACGACTATCCCGACCTGCTCAACATCATCGGCTTTTCCTATGAGCAAGGGTATAAACTGTTTGGGCGGCGCGACACCAACAAAATCAAACTGGTAAGCACCGTAGGCGACAGCATGAGCCCCACCATCCCCAGCGGCGCAACCATTTTTCTAGACATAAGCGAACAACGCTTTATGGGCGATGCCATCTATTTTTTCTATTACCGTGGCGATTTATACCTCAAACGCCTGCAAAAAACCCCCAATGGGCTATTTGCCAAATCCGACAACAAGCAATACGACCCATTCCGCATTGACCCCGAATACGAGCATGAATTTAATATTCTCGGACGCTACACAGGCATCATCCACATAGAGGTAACGGGATAGCCTGAAAACGCATCGTGGGCGTGGTTAAGCAGAAAATTAAGCTGTATTGAAGCCGCATCATTGGGCGTTTTGGTGGAGCGTGTTGGATTGAAATTTTGAGCCTGAAAAAGGAGAACAATATGCAGCAAACATTGAGCATTGCCGAAGCGCAAGCCATTATCGCCACGCCGAAATTTGCAGTACGCCCGATAAAATGGCAAAAAAAGCAAGGCAATTACATCCCCGCCCGCTTCCATTTTGAAAGCATATTGCAAATAAAAACCACCATACGCGAAGACCTGCTATTGCGGTTAAGCTATCGCGGCGCATACAATATCAGCCGAGCAGGCATTGCCATTGCGCGAGATGCCAACATAACGGCAGGCTTATATGTTGCCAACCACCGGATAAGCGCATACGACTACGACACAACAAAACCCCATATCAACCATATTGGCGCAGGGCTGCCTTATCATCGGCAACACATAACAGGCTTGCACCGCCATATTTGGACAAACGAAGGAGACGGCTACGCCGAGCCGCTGTTATTGACCGATTGCCAACCCGCAACCATAATCCGCGCATTTGTTACCGACAAATCACATTACCCTGCAAGGCAGCATCCCGCCTTTGCCCCACGAGCAACTAGAATTGTTTTAGCCATGAAAACCGATATACTCAAACAGCTTACCGCATGGCAGCCAATCAACCAAACTGCCAACAGCGTAACACTCGCATCCCCTTTAACTTTTGGCACAGATGGCAGCAGCATCAGCTTCACCATACTGTTTCCACAAGAAAACCACTTTGTTTTAACCGATTTTGGAGACTATGCCCTGCTCGCCGAACAAATGGGCGCAAAATTAGACCCCAAAAGATACCAAAGCATCAATCACACCAACGGCATCCGCTTTGCTTCCTTCAATGAAGATGGCGAAATTCAAGCAACAGGCAATGTAGCCGACTTATCTGCAGCCCTAGCCGATGCAACCAAACTCGCCCTAGCCCTATCATTTCGCCTGCCTAAATGGCTGCCCAAATTCAACCAAATACGCTTTCGCAGCATGGTTGAAACCGTCTTGCGCCGCGACATTCCCGCGCAAAACATTGTTAAAGACTACAAAACCACAGGCATCAGCGGGCATCAGCTGGTATTCCCCTTCGCCCTCACCACCCCCGAGCGCAACGTATTGATTGAGCCCATCGCCCTAAAAGACGGCAAAATAGATTGGGCAAGCGTCTATCAAGCACACGGCAAATTTAGCGACCTAAAACGCCTAGACACCCACAATAAACGCCTAGCTATTCTTGAAGGCGATGAAACAAGCGAATACGGCGCAGCCGCCACCGTGTTAGGCGATTCATGCCACGTCCGCACGCTCAACACAACAACAAGCTGGCAGCTTCAACATATCATTCACTAACGCAAATATAACCGCCCTGAAAAGGGCGGTTTTTTGTAACCTGCTTGCGAAAAGCAAACAATAGCTTTATTATTGCTTGCAATTTAACACAAGGAAAACACCATGAGCATCAACTTCAATATCCGCATGGACGAAAGCCTAAAAGAACGCGCTTTCCCCATTATAGAAAGCTATGGCTTAACCCCCGCACAAGCAGTAAAGCTGTTTTTAAACCAAATTGCCGACACCCAAGCCCTGCCCCTATCGCTTGCCTATAAAGCGGGCAAAATCCCCAATGCAGTAACCACCCGCGCATTAGAAGAAGCCATAGCCGAGCGCAATAACCCAACCGCGCAAACCTACACGCTAGCAGAAGCCATGCAAGCCATGCAGGAGCTAGCCAGTAAGTGATTTAAAAATAGCGTTTGGCAGCCAGTTTAAGCGCGACATCAAAAAGCAATTTCTTGTATTGGCAACAGCAGAATGGGCGGAAGTGTTGCATAGCTTAACCAAACGCATCACGCTGCCTGAAAAATATTTAGACCACCCGCTAGCAGGCAATTGGATAGGTTTCAGAGAGTGCCATATCCAGCCCGATATGCTGCTGATATACGATAATTCAGGCGAAAAATTGATATTGGTGCGCCTTGGCACGCATTCCGAACTTTTTTAAATACCATCAAACCGCCCTTGTGGCGGTTTTTCTTTCGCCGCGCCCCCCAAAGGGCGGTTTTTTTGCGCCTTGTGAAAACTTTGTTTTGTTTAAAAACAATGGGATAGGGAATTGTCGCTAAATTTTATAATCATTGCCTATTGATTATTTATAGACAATGATTATAATACACCCATCGCAACAAACAACAGCAAGGAGCAACCGAAATGACCCTAGCCGAAGCCCTAGCCAAGATTGAGCAGCACAAAGAGCAACTCAAACAGCCCAAGCAAGATTATCAACCCCAACCCAAACAAACCCGCAACCAAGCCCGCGCCCAATACAACTTTATGCGCGGGATGCCATAAGGAGACAGCAAAATGAAAGAAGTCAAACTAACCCTAGTAGAACACACCCAAGGCAAAGAAGACCAAACCATCGCCTATGTAAAAGCCACCAAACACGGCAAGCAAGCAGAACTACGATTTATCGGCGGCGATGAAGTGATGAAGTTCCCCACGGTTGCCCAAGCATGGCAATGGCTACGCAACAACACCTACCAAACCAACCCCTGCACCTACTTTTTAAGCGCCGACTACATCGCAACGCTAACAGAACTTTAACCCAAAGGGGGGGCGCAAGCCCCCAAGGAGACCACCATGTATTCAAGCCCAGCCAACACAGGCTACGCCGACAACTACTGGGGCTGCCAAGACCCCAGCTACTACGACGAGCCAACCAACAGCCGAGGCGAGCTACGCTGCGAATGGCAAGCAAGAATAGCCGACCAATACCGCGCCGCCGCCATTGCCCAAATCCGCAGCGATTTGCAACGCTACGACAACTGCGAGCAAGAACTAGCCGAGCTAGCCGCCGCCGAACAAGGCGAGGGCGATGAAGACACCGAAAACAACATTTGGGCAACCATTTTAGAAATCGCCCAAGCCAACCGAGACACCTTTTAAGGAAAGCACTATGAACCAAGAAATTTCGGATTTAGCAGACGCTTTGCGCTACACGCACAAAAAAATCCACAAGCTAAACGTACTTTGCCAGCAATACAGCCCTGACAGCTACCTGCAAAAATGCCAAGACGACAAAGGGCTATTCGCCATCACGCTACACATCCGCCAAGCAAGCGGACACTACGAACACGCAGATTTTGGCATAGAACCCGCCGACCTAGCCGCCGCCAAAGCATGGATTAAATGGCATCTCAAACACAAAAATGTATCCCCAAACCACCCCATTTGACGGCAAAACCACCTTGCTGATTAACAGCGGCAGGCGCACCGAGCCCCTGCCTAAAATCAAAGCCCCCAAAAGCAATGCCGCATTAGGCAAAGCAGAAAGAACACAAGTTACATGGCTGTTTCGCCAAGCATGGCGAGAAGCCCAAGCCAGCCACGACACCCAAGCCAGCATCATCTTTGCCCAAGCATGGCGACGCAGCCTAACCAGCAAAGCCAGCAAACTCAACAGGCACAACTGCGCGCCAGCAGATTGGAATTTAGCCATTGACTATCTTTTTGGCGCAGAGTGCATCAGAAACCCCGACCCACTTTTTACCCCAACGAAAGAAATACCATGACCGTCATCACAATCCAAGACACCGACCCCATAGAAGCCCACCTAGGCAGCCTGAAAACATGGAAACGCGATGCCAAAAAATACAAGCAAACCGCAACCTACGACTTGTTAAGCGACAGCATCAACATCATCAACAAACTGCGCAAAAAGCTACAAGAACAAGGCAAAGAAGCCACCGAAGGCTTTACCCACACCCCCGCCGATGCCGCATTCAGCGACTACATCCGCGCCCGCGCAGGCTACCGCTGCCAAAGATGCGGCAAAGCCTACCCGCCCAAATCCAACGGCTTGCAATGCAGCCACAACTTCTCACGGCGCTACTACAACATCCGCTTTAACCCCGATAACGCCCTAGCCCTATGCCACAACTGCCACAACTACTGGTTCAGCAAAGACATCACCGAAGCAGCGCGATTTTTGGAAGAAACCGTCGGCAAAGACAAACTCGCCGAACTGGAACGCCTAAAAAACCAACCCGATGCCACCAAAAAGCCCCCGCAAAGCGAACTAGATGCCATCGCCGAACACTACAAACAACTCATCAACGCCCTATGAAATACTTTTATCCCGAACCAGAAAGCATAAACATGAAAACCCTAGCCCATTCAACCGCCGCCCTAATTCTAGGCTTCACGCTTGGCATCCTCGCCACCGCCCACGCCCAGCAGCCAAAGCAAGTCATCAAAACCTACGACTGCGACACCCTGCAAGACATCCCCAGCGAGTTGTACTTCAACCCCAGCACAGCCCACCAAATCCAACGCCTGCACGACCAATGCCAACAGCAACGCAACGCCATCATGCTGCAACAACAATGGGAAAAAGACCCCACCGCAGGCATAGTCTTGGAGAAATAGCATGAACACATGGACAACCATACTCACGCCCACCGAGCTAGAAAAAACCTTTGCCCAAAAGAAAGTGGATAAACCCAGCAACAAACCCAGAATCATCCAAATTACCCGCCCCGACGGCACAACACAAACCTTTAACAGCACCATGCAAGCCGCCCGCAGCCAAGGCGTTACCCATCCCACCATAAAAAGCCGCTGCGAAAAAAACTTTACCGACAAACACGGCAATACCTACCGCTACATCTGAAAGACAACCCATGCAATACGACCAAGACGACGGCGAATACTGGCAAACAGTAGGGCAATGGGAGCAATGGCAAGAAGCCCAAACCGACCCCATAGAAGCCAACGAAACATTCCCACCCTTTGATGAACCACCATTCTAGGAGCAGATATGGACAACCTACACAGCAAACATTGCGCCATACAAAGCCAACTCAACGCCCCAAAAGATGCCTTTAACCACTTTGGCAAATACAAATACCGCAGCGCAGAAAGTATACTCGCCGCCGCCAAGCCCCTACTGCAAGAACACAGCCTAACCCTAACCCTAAACGACAGCGTCCTCGCAGTAGGCGAACGCATCTACATCAAAGCCACCGCCACCCTATCAGACGGCACAAACACCATCACAGCCGAAGCCTACGCCCGCGAACCCGAAAGCAAAAAAGGCGCAGACGAAAGCCAAATCACAGGCGCAGCCAGCAGCTACGCCCGCAAATACGCCCTATGCGGACTATTCGCCATCGACGACAACAAAGATGCCGATGCCACCAACACCCACGGCAAGCAGCCTGAAAAGCAACCTGAAAAACCCTTTGAGCTAGACAAAGCCATCCAAGCCCTCAAAACTGCCGACAACCTAGAAACCCTACAAAAATACTTCCAAAACGCATGGCAACGCGCCAACGAAGCCCAACGCAACCAACTTAAAACCATCTACGACCAACACAAAGCCGACTTTCAGGCAGCCTTACAGGAGTAAACCATGAACAGCATCACAGTAGTAGGACGCTTTACCAAAAACGCCGAAACCCGCGTAACCCCAAACGGCAAATACATCACCACATTCAGCCTATCCGAAAACACCTATCAAAACGGCGAACAAACCACCCAATTCTACGACTGCCAACTATGGGGCGAACGCGGACAAAAACTCGCCCAACACATCCAAAAAGGCGGTAACGCCACCGTAACAGGCAGCCTGCAAATCCGCAAATACACCGACCGCCAAGGCACAGAGCGCACCGCCATAGAAATCAACGTAAACGACATCGCCCTACAAGGCAGCGCCCAACAAACCCACCGCCAACCCGCGCAACAAACACAGCCCCAAGACCACATCCCCTTTTAACAAAAAAGGCAGCCTGAAAAAAAGCCCGAAACCAAAGTTTCAGGCTGCCCAAACTAACCTAACCGAATATCACGCCAAGGCACAAAATCCAGCCCCAGCTTATCCGCCAACTGCCGCGCCTGAATAATCCCATCCTGAAAACGGTCATGCGTTTTACACACCAAATCAGGACACAGCGAAAACACCGCCTTTTCAGTCGCCCGAAAATAAGCCATCTGATACGGCAAATGACGCAGCAACGAAGCCACCAAACGCAACACATCATCAGGCAACGCACCGCCCAAAGTTAAACGATGCACATACTCCACCGCAGCAGGCAGCAAATCCACAGGGATTTCCTCAATCGCCCCCACGCCGAAACGCTGATGCACCATTTTGTAAGCGGTTGAATAATCAATGCCGCGCGCGCCCACAAGGGCAGAGACAGCTTGGCGAAGCGGCGTGCGTTGGTCGGTAGTGGTTTGAGATTTCAGGTTGCCTTGTTCCTGAACAGCAAGGAAGGTGCGGATAACCTGTAAAGAGAATGATGGGCTAATCCACATACCATAATGGATAACCAGTTCTTTACAAACGAAAGTGCCAAGTCCTTGTTTTGAAAGGATAGCAGGATTTCCTGCTTTCTCAACTTCTTTAATCAATTCAATAGTTTGTTGATTAGAAGTCCAAAGGCTAGGTTTATGGCGATTTTCGCCACCAGCAGCGCGATGTAAATCGTTAAGAGAATACAGACCGTTATGTTGGCGGATTGAAACATTAGAGATTTGAATTAAGTTCATTTTGAACCTCACTAGATTTAAGAGTTTAGGAAATGCCCAAATTGGGCGGGGGTGTCCTACGTTCTAGTGAAACGCCGAGCCCTTGCGGGTACTCGCACCCCCAAAACAAGTTTTGAAAAACACGCCACAAGTCAGAAAGGCGCGTTTTGGGGAATGATGTGCAAATTGTGGGTAACACTAGAAGTAGGAACGCACATCATACCCCACCCCCATGCAGCAAGCAACAAAAAATCCGCCGAAGCGGATTAGAGAAAGCCCAAAAGGGCGGGGTGCTCTCACCCGAACTAAGACGGGCGCGGGCGTTACCGATACCGCACACCCCATAGATTTTAGGCAGCCTGAATTTCATGCAAAAACTTATTAAGCAAACTGTTATCCAGCGTCAGCAAGCGCAAATCATGCGTCAGCGCAGTTGCCAACACCAAGCTATCCGCCAGCTTAATTTTATGGCGGCGACGCAAAGCAATAGCCTGATTTTGCACTGCAAGGTCAATATCCAAGCAAACCACACGGCTTAAAAAACGGCGCAATTCCGCATCGTCCGTATCGCTGATGCCATGCCATCCCAAAAGCTCCACACGATTAACCGCGCTCACAGCGCATTGCCCAAACGAAACCCCTTGCATGGCGGCAACAGCTTGCGGATTTTGCGCATACAAGCCCAAAACCAAGCAAGTATCCAGCAGATATTCACTCATCGCGCATTGCCCGTTGCCAAACCACAGGGTCGCCGTTAAAGCTGTCCAACTGCTTGCCCTGCACAAATTGCACCACATCGGATTGCACCACAGACTGAATACAATCCAACAAATAACGCTCCACACTCACGCCCATTTTAGTAGCTTGATGATGCACCGCCTGCTCAATTTTAGGCGGCAAATTCAAAGTAATCATAATCATAGCCCCTTATGAAAAGATAAGGAATTTTAGTTTAACCCCCAACCCAAATCAACAGGAGACCCCATGCTCAAAATCTACCTAGACATAGAAACCATCCCCGACCAACGCCCCAGCGCATACGAAGCCACGCTAGAAGCCACCAAAGCCCACTTCAAAGCCCCCAGCGACCTAACCAAAGAACAAGCCGCCGCCGATTTAGGCATCAGCGACAAAGACGCAATCAAATACACATCCAAAGCCGCCATGATTGCCCAATGGGAAGCCGAAATGCGCGAAGCCAAAGCACCCGAACTAGCCCAAGCCAAGCACCGCAAAACCGCCCTAAACGGCGGCTACGGGCAAGTCCGCCTAATCGGCATTGCCGCAGGCGACAACCCTGTAAGCGTGCTGGAAAACGCCAACGAAGCCACCCTGCTGCAACAATTTAACCAATGGATAAACCAGCATCTAGGCAATCTACCCAAAAACGCCATCCACTTTATCGGACACAACATCGAGTGGGACTTGCGTTTTCTCTACCACCGCTTCGTGATTAACTGCATCCCACCCGCCGCCCACCTAATACACAACCGATACAGCGAACACCTGTTTGACACCATGCAAGCATGGGCAGGCTACGGCAGCCACATCAAACTAGACGAGCTATGCACCATTCTAAACATCCCTACGTCCAAAGACAGCCTAGACGGCAGCCAAGTGTGGGATGCCATCCGAACAGGGCGCGTGCAAGAAGTCGCCGACTATTGCGCCCGCGACGTTGCCGCCACCCGCGAAGTGTATCGCCGATTGAATTTTATCCAGCCTGAAAAGGCAGCCTGAAAGGACACCCCATGCCCGACACCTTCTTAACCCACGAAGAGTTAAAAACACTCACAGGCTACGCTCAAGCCCAAAAGCAAATCCGCGTACTCAACCACGAAAACATCCCCTTTACGCTTAACGGACGTGGCAAGCCCATCGTTTCCCGCGAAGCCTACCTATACGGCAAAAAACGCCCCAAGCCCCCGCCAACATGGCAACCCAACATCTAGGAGAACAACATGGGACGGCAGCGCAGCACCAACAAAAACCTACCCGACGGCGTACAAGCCCGCCGCCGCACCCGCAAAAACGGCAGCACCACCACCTATTACTACTACACCGCCCGCCAAAACGGCAAGCGCAAAGAAATCCCCCTCGGCACAGACTACCACCAAGCCCTGCTGCGTTACGCCCAAATGGAAATCAACGCCAATCACAGCATCATCACATTCAACATCGCCGCCGCCCGCTATCAAGCAGACATAATAGACAATTCCGCCCAAAACACCCGCTATTCCTACGCCAGCGCGATTAAAAAACTACAAGCCTTTTTCAACGGCGCACCGTTGGAGCAAATCGCCCCGCACCACGTCCGCCAATACCTAGACAGCCGCCGCCAGCATAAAGCCGCCGCCAACAAAGAAATCAGCTTTTTCCGCGCCATATTCAACCACGCCCGCGAAATCGGCTACACCAACGCCGCCAACCCAGCATCAGGCGTAAAAAAATTCCCCATACCCAAACGCGACACCTATATTGAAGACGAGTTATACCTACTCGTTTACCAAGCCGCCGACCAGCAAATGAAAGATTTAATGGACATCGCCTATCTAATCGGGCAACGCCCCATAGATGTTGTCAGCATTCACAGCCGTGACATCAAGAACAGCGAGCTATCCATTCGGCAACAGAAAACGAAAAATCGCCTACGCTTTGCCCTTTCAGGCAGCCTGAAAGAGATTGTGGAGCGCATCGCCCCCAAAGACGGCGGCTACTTATTCCGCAACCAACACGGCGGGCAAATGCAACGCACAACCCTAACGCGCAGATTTGCAGAATTGAGAAACCACTTGATTAAACAATATCCCGAGCTTGCAGATGAACTAAGCCACTTCCAATTCCGCGACCTACGCGCCAAATCAGGCACAGACAAATTCCTATCCAACGGCCGCACCGCCGCGCAAGAACAATTGGGGCACACATCATCGCAAACAACGGATATTTACATCCGAAAAGGGAAATTGATTGAGCCATTGGAAAAAGTGGAAAATAAATAATTGCGGAAAAAATGAAATTTTGCGGAACGCATGAATAGTTTTTAGTTGATTATTTGTATAATAATCAATTAGTTAAAGATGAAATATTTTTTGCTTTTATATCGCCCAGTTATAAAACAAAGTAACAGAAATTCTTTTATTTTTCACCCATTCCCCCGTAACATAACCCAATCGCAATTTTGCAAAACCAACCAAAGGACGCAATCATGGCAATCGCAGCAAACATCAACGCCTTAATCGGCAACACGCCTCTTGTTCAGCTTAACCAGCTCACGCAAGGCTTGCCCGCCCGCGTGGCAGTAAAACTGGAATTTTTTAACCCCGCAGGCAGCGTGAAAGACCGCATCGCTATTGCCATGGTGGAAAACGCCGAGAAAACAGGCAAAATCAAAGCAGGCAGCACCATCGTAGAAGCCACATCGGGCAACACAGGCATTGGCTTGGCGATGGTGTGCGCCGCCAAAGGCTATAAACTGGTGATTATCATGCCCGAAAGCATGAGCAAAGAGCGCAGAATGCTGCTGCGGGCTTACGGCGCAGAGCTGATTCTCACCCCCGCTACCGAAGGCATGAGCGGCGCGATTGCCAAAGCCGAAGAATTGGTGAAAAACAACCCCGACACCCACTTCATGCCCCGCCAGTTTGACAACCCCGCCAACCCCGAAATCCACCGCCAAACCACCGCCGAAGAAATCTGGCGCGACACCGATGGCAAAGTGGACATCTTCCTCGCCGGCGTGGGCACAGGCGGCACGCTCACAGGCGTGGGCGAAGTGTTGAAAGCGCGCAATCCCAATGTGCAAATCTACGCCGTAGAACCCGCCAATTCGCCCGTGTTAAGCGGCGGCGAAAAAGGCGCGCATGTGATTCAAGGCTTGGGCGCAGGCTTTGTGCCCAGCATTTTGAACACCCAAATCTATGACAACGTGCTGACCGTAACCAACGAAGACGCACTTGCCACCGCCCGCGCGTTGGCTGAAAAAGAAGGCATTTTGGCGGGCATCTCATCAGGCGCAGCCGCATGGGCAGCGTTGGAACTGGCGAAAAAACCTGAAAACGCGGGCAAACTGATTGTTACCGTGTTGCCCGATTTTGGCGAACGTTATCTTTCTACCGCGCTGTATGCCGATTTGGCGTAATGCGTTTTACCTATAAATGGTTTATCCATAAATAACCAAGCCCAAAGGCAGCCTGAAAACGTGTTTTGCTGGTTTCAGGCTGCCTTTGGGTTGTGCGATGGGGCAAGGCGATTTAACCCGTCATAATCTTTTCAAACTGAAATCTTGGCAAAATCAGCAAGCGATAGAACGTCGGGGCTCGCCGACATCTTACCAACCAGTAAAATTCCATTAAATATTTTGGCGACGAGCCGTCGCCGCTCCATTTTAGGTTTCAGGCTGCCTATTATTGCCCACCCGCCAAAGGCAGCCTGAAAACCCACCCGCAAAACTTTGCGCCATTGCAAAAATAGGTTAATATTCCACGCCAACAAAACTTAACTCGGAGCATCGCCATGATGAAAAAAGCCTTAACATTAAGCCTACTCGCCATCGCGTTAAGCGCGTGCCAAAGCGGATTCAACAGCGTAAACACGCCATCCAGCAGCGTTTCTGCCGCAGGGTTTAAACTCAAATCCAGCCATTATTCTGATGTGGCCAAAATCCGCGCCGAAGCTAACCGCTTGGGCACGCAAGTGCGCGAAGGCAAGCTCACCAAAGTGCAAGCCGCGCAGCTTTTAAACCGCTTCCGCCTAGATTTGGTGGGGCATAACAGCGTGGACGACAGCGTGTATGAAGTGTATCTGCGCTCCGCTGTCGACAACCAACGTGGCAACATCACCGCGCAACAGCAACGCGCCTATGTGGAAAACGCGCTCAAAGGCTGGCAGCAACGCTGGTCGTCTATGCACGAAAAACCCAACAACCCCGCGTTCACCAACTTCCTGTTGGAATTTATGGGCATGAAACCATTGCAATAAATCGCGCATTTGGTACAATGCGCCCCACAGATTTACCCCGCAAGCCGCATTTTAAATGTGGCTTGCCTTTTTATTTATGAACAAAAACTCGTTTTCAGGCTGCCTTATTGCATTCCAAAGGCAGCCTGAAAACCAAAATCTCATCGGAGTAACACGCATTATGCAAAAAATCCCTTTAACCGTTGCAGGCGCAGAAAAGCTCAAAGCTGAATTACAACAGCTCAAAAGCGTTGCCCGCCCCGAAGTCATCGCCGCCATCGCCGAAGCGCGTTCACACGGCGATTTATCCGAAAACGCGGAATACGAAGCCGCCAAAGACCGCCAAGGCTTTATTGAAGGGCGCATCGCCGAGCTAGAAAGCAAACTCTCGCACGCGCAAATCATTGACCCCAAAGAAATCCACGCCGAAGGCAAAATCGTGTTTGGCGCAACCGTAACCGTGTCCGACTTGGAAACTGATGAAGAAGCCACCTACCAAATCGTGGGCGACGACGAAGCCGACATCAAAACAGGCAAAATTTCGGTCAATTCGCCCATCGCCCGCGCCATGATTGGCAAAGAAGAAGGCGACGTTGCCGAGGTGCAAGCCCCCAGCGGCGTGCGCGAATACGATATTTTGAGCGTGCAATATATCTAGCCCAAAATCCACGCATCAGGCAGCCTGAAAACCAGTTGCCGCATGATTGCTTGGCATCAAGCCCTTGTTTGCCCACAAGGGCTTTTGGCATTTTCAGGCTGCCTATATAATCCCGCGTAAATCAATCCGAAAACCACATTCATGA
>CAJPSG010000004.1 GCA_905373195.1 Kingella oralis | reverse complement strand
CCCATTTTCAGGCTGCCTAAAATAAACAAAACCCAGTCAAAGATAAATCTAAAACACAATAAGGACTGATTATGTTGCTTCAACATTCTGCGCTTGCTCAAACGTTTCAGAAACAGCAAGCAGCGCAAAAAGGTAACCCCCAAGAAGCCAAAGAGGTTATGCAAGCCTTATTACAGAAACCCGAAGTGCAAGCCATGTTGATTAGGTTACGGGATAAATGAATTATTTAGTTTTATCTGATTTAATTGATTTACATGATAATGTCATTGCAACATCAGGTGGATTGCAAGGCGTGCGAGACGTGGGCGTTTTGGAAAGCATTTTGGTGCATATCCAAAATGATGATTACTATCCTGATTTTGTAACCAAGCTAACCCATTTGGTTTACGCGATTGACAAATCTCATGCGTTTAACGATGGCAATAAGCGTACATCTATTATGGCTGGCGCGTATTTTTTGTTACTCAATGGTTGGGAAGCAAAACGTGTAGCGTATTTTACGGTTTCTATGGAAGATATTGCCGTAGATATTGCTGATAATACAATCAGTAAAGAAACATTAACTGTATTGATGATGTTCATCTTGTCATCAACAAAAGCAGCCTGAAATACAGTCTGCTAAACCGAAAATATTAAAAAACAAGGCAATGCCCCGTTTCAGGCTGCCTGAAACAGAATAGGTAAAACACATGGCAATCTACCAATCAGGTGTGATTTTTAAAGATGTAAACACCCAAGACCCCAACTGCTGGACGCTAGACGAATACATCAAACGCGGCGGCTACCAAGCCCTGCGCCAAATCATCAGCGAAAAAACGCCGCAAGACGACATCATCAACGAACTGAAAACATCCAACCTGCGTGGGCGCGGTGGCGCAGGCTTCCCCACGGGCTTGAAATGGAGCTTTATGCCCCGCGCCTTTGAGGGGCAAAAATATGTGGTTTGCAACACCGATGAGGGCGAGCCGGGCACATTCAAAGACCGCGACATCATCATGTTTAACCCACACGCGTTGATTGAGGGCATGATCATCGGTGGCTACGCCATGGGCGCATCCGCAGGCTATAACTATATTCACGGCGAAATTTTTGAAGGCTATCAACGCTTTGAAGCCGCGCTTGCCCAAGCTCGCGCAGCCAATTTGCTTGGGCAGAATATCTTAGGCAGCGATTTTTCGTTTGAACTGTTTGCCCACCACGGCTACGGCGCGTATGTGTGCGGTGAGGAAACCGCGTTGCTAGAAAGCCTAGAAGGCAAAAAAGGGCAGCCACGCTTTAAACCGCCGTTCCCCGCATCATTCGGCTTGTATGGCAAACCGACCACCATCAACAACACCGAAACCTTTTCATCCGTGCCCTTTATCTTGCGCGATGGCGGGCAAACTTTTGTCGACATCGGCATAGAAAAAGCGGGTGGCACTAAATTATTTTCCATTTCGGGACACGTTGAACGCCCAGGGAACTACGAAATCCCGCTGGGCACGCCGTTTGCCACATTGTTGGAAATGGCAGGTGGCGTGCGCGGCGGCAAAAAATTGAAAGCCGTGATACCAGGTGGTTCGTCCGCACCCGTGTTGCCTGCCGAAATTATGATGGGGCTGAACATGGACTACGACAGTATTGCCAAAGCAGGTTCCATGCTCGGCTCGGGCGCGGTGATTGTGATGGACGAAGATGTGTGCATGGTCAAGGCTTTGGAGCGGTTGAGTTATTTTTATCAAGAAGAATCGTGCGGACAATGCACGCCTTGCCGCGAAGGCACGGGCTGGCTGTATCGCATCGTGCATCGCATCGCCAACGGTAAAGGGCGTATGGAAGACTTGGATTTGCTGGACAGCGTGGGCAACAACATGGCAGGGCGCACCATTTGCGCGTTAGCCGATGCGGCGGTGTTCCCCGTGCGGGGCTTTACCAAACACTTCCGCCACGAGTTTGTGCACTATATTGAACACGGCGTGCCGATGAAGGCGCATAAGTGGAGCTGATTTGAGGCAGCCTGAAAACGAGAAAACCAAAATGGTTTTCAGGCTGCCTTAAAATGATGAGAGAACAAAACGAAAGGAGCGTCCCATGCTGACTGCCAATATTATTAAGCATAATCAAGAGCAAGCCATACAGTTACCACACGATGTGGCGTTCCCTGAATACATTAAACAAGTGGAAGTGATTGTGGTGGGCAATCACGCATCTTAACACCCGTGGGTGAACGTTGGCGCGTGTGGGCGCAGCAGCCATCGCGGCTAACAGATGATTTTTTGAATGAGCGTGGGCAGCCTGAAACCCAAGAGCGCGAGAGCTTTGACCAATAAAATATCTGTTGGATACCAATACCTGCATTTATGCCATGAAGCGCAAGCCCATAGAAAACAATATAAAAGAATTTGAACGAGTAAGCGGATTGCGCCTAGAAAATTGGTGGCGCGAATAATCCATAGCACAAAATTTTAAATACCAAACGTAACGGAACAAACCCATGTTACAAGTAGAAATCGACGGCAAAAAAATCGCCGTACCCCAAGGCGCAACCGTTATGGAAGCCGCGCACGAATTGGGCACATACATTCCCCATTTTTGCTACCACAAAAAACTATCCATCGCCGCCAACTGCCGCATGTGCTTGGTGGAAGTGGAAAAAGCCCCCAAACCGCTGCCCGCCTGCGCCACGCCTGTAACCGATGGCATGGTGGTGCACACCCATTCCAACATGGCGAAGCAAGCCCAAGCGGGCGTGATGGAGTTTCTGCTCATCAACCACCCGTTGGATTGCCCCGTGTGCGACAAAGGCGGCGAATGCCAGTTGCAAGATTTGGCGGTGGGCTACGGCAAAACCACCAGCCGTTACATTGAAGAAAAGCGCGCGGTTAAGCCCAAAGACATGGGCGCGTTGATTTCTACGCAAGAAATGTCGCGCTGCATCCATTGCTCACGCTGCGTCCGTTTCACCGAAGAAATCGCGGGCGAGCAAGAAATCGGCATCGCCAATCGCGGCGAATGGTCGGAAATTTTGCCGTTTATTGGTAAGGCGGTGGAAACCGAATTGTCGGGCAACGTGATTGACCTATGCCCCGTGGGCGCGCTTACCAGCAAGCCATTCCGCTTCAATGCGCGCACTTGGGAATTGAGTCGCCGCAAATCCATCTCCGCACACGATGCCTTGGGCACAAACTTGGAAGTGCAAACCAAAGAACACACCGTGCGCCGCGTGCTGCCCTTGGAAAACGAAGCGATTAACGAATGCTGGCTGTCCGACAAAGACCGTTTCGCCTACGAAGGCTTGAACCACGAAAGCCGCCTTGTCGCCCCCAAAATCAAACACGGCGGTGAATGGAAAACGGTGGATTGGCAAACCGCGCTGGAATATGTGCGCCACACCTTGTCTTGCGTCGCCAAAGAATACGGCGCGGGCGAAATCGCGCTGTGGGCAAACCCGATGAACACGGTGGAAGAGCTGTATTTGGCAGACAAATTGGCACAAGGTTTAAACATCGCCCACACCACCGCGCAGCTTCGCGCAGCGGATAACAGCGTTTCAGGCAGCCTGAAAGGTGCGGCATGGCTGGGGCAAAGCATTGAACAGCTTGCCCAGTGCGATGCCGTGTTGGTGGTGGGCGCGCGATTGCGTCAAGAGCAGCCGTTGCTTACTGCCCGCTTGCGCCGCGCCGCCAAAGCAGGCATGGCGTTGGACATCATCGCCAGCAGCCAAGAAACGTTGCACATGCCGCTGCGTTCGCAAACCGCGTTGCATCCTTGCGAATGGGCAAACTATCTGAACACCGCCGCCCAAGACATGGCGCACGACATTTCAGGCAGCCTGAAAAACGCCGAACGCGCCGCCATCTTGCTGGGCGCAGAAGCGCAAAACCATCCCGATTTTGGCAACATCTACCTTGCCGCGCAAAAGCTGGCACGCGAAACAGGCGCGATTTTGGGCATTTTGCCGCAAGCCGCCAACAGCGTGGGCGCAGACATCATCGGCATCAACCGCGCCGCGATTGGCGATATGATTGCCGCGCCCAAAAAAGCTGTGCTTTTGTTCAACATTGACCCTGAGCACGACATTGCAGGCGGCGCGGCAGTCGTATCCGCGCTGAAACAAGCGGGCAGCGTGTTGGCGTTTAGCGCGTATGAAAGCGAAACGCTGCTGGACGTAGCCGATGTGTTGCTGCCGATTGCGCCGTTCACCGAAACATCGGGCAGCTTTATCAGCATGGAAGGGCGTTTGCAGTCGTTCCATGGCGTAGTTAAAGGCTTGGGCGACAGCCGCCCCTTGTGGAAAGTGTTGCGCGTGCTGGGCAACGTGTTTGGGCTGGACGGCTTTGATTTTGAAACCAGCGCCGATGTGTTAGCCGAAGCCTTGGGCGACCCCGCCGCGCTGCCCGGAAAACTGAACAACGACAGCGATTTGTCCGCCAAAGCCAGCCGCCTGCAATCGGGCAAAAACGAACTGGTGCGCGTGGGCGGCACCGGCATTTACCACACCGACCCCATCGTGCGCCGCGCCGCATCGCTGCAACAAACCAGCCACGCCGCCGAACCGCGCGCTGCCATCCATCCGAAAACGTTGACGCAGCTAGGTCTAGCCGATGGCGAAATCGCCATTGCCACGCGACAAGGCAATGCAGTTGAAGTGTTCGTAACCCTGCAAGCAGACGACACGCTCCCTGAAAACGTGGTCTTCCTGCCCGAACACCCGATAAACGCTCCGCTTGGCGGCATGATGAACGTGATTGAATTAAGAAAGGCAGCCTGAAAATGCAAGAGTGGTTTCAATCCTTTTTTGCCCAAACGCTCGGCATGGGCGCACTCGGCAGCGACATCGGCTTGGTGGTGGCGATTGTGGTTAAAATCGTCATCATCTTGATTCCGCTGATTTTAACGGTGGCGTATCTGACTTACTTTGAACGCAAAGTCATCGGCTTTATGCAGCTGCGCGTGGGTCCCAACGTAACCGGGCCTTGGGGTTTGATACAGCCGTTTGCTGATGTGTTGAAGCTGCTGTTTAAAGAAGTAACCCGCCCCAGTGCATCCAACCGCTATCTGTTTTATATCGGACCGATGCTCTCGCTCGCGCCTTCGTTTGCCGCATGGGCGGTGATTCCGTTTAACGACACATGGGTGCTCACCAATATTGATGCGGGTCTGCTGTATATTTTGATGATTACCTCGCTCTCGGTTTACGGCGTGATTATCGCGGGCTGGGCATCCAACTCCAAATACGCCATGCTCGGCGCGATGCGGGCTTCCGCGCAAACCATTTCTTATGAAATCGCCATGTCTGCCGCGCTGGTGTGCGTGATGATGGTTTCAGGCAGCCTGAATTTCAAAGACATCGTTGCCGCGCAAGCCACGGGCATTGCGGGCGGTTCAATCTTTTCGTGGAACTGGTTTACCCTGTTTCCCGTGTTTTTGGTGTATCTGATTTCCGCCGTTGCCGAAACCAACCGCGCCCCGTTTGACGTGGCCGAGGGCGAGAGCGAAATCGTGGCGGGGCATCATGTGGAATACTCGGGTTTTGCCTTTGCGCTGTTTTTCCTTGCCGAATACATCTTTATGATTTTGGTCGGCGCACTCACCGCGCTGCTGTTCCTAGGTGGCTGGCTGTCGCCGTTTCCGCAAAGCTGGGGCATCATCGGCACGCCAAGCGCGCTGTGGATGTTTGGCAAAATGGCGTTTGTGCTGTATGGCTATTTGTGGATACGCGCCACCTTCCCGCGCTACCGCTACGACCAAATCATGCGCTTGGGTTGGAAAGTGTTGATTCCCGTGGGCTTTGCCGCGATTGTGTTTTACGGCGCGTGGATGGTTTCGCCGTTGAGTTTGTGGAAATAATTTTAGGCAGCCTGAAAACCAAAAGGACAAACCAATGAAAGCCCAATGTCAATGCGGCAGCGTGTCGCTGGAAGTGCAACACAATCACGAAGTTCATGCCTGCCATTGCAGCAAATGCCGCCAGCGCACGGGCGCGGCATCGTTTACGTTAACCGCCGATGGCAAGCCGCAAATTCATGGCGCAGAACACATCGGCAGCTTCCGCTCATCGGATTGGGGCGAGCGTACCTTTTGCAAACAATGCGGCACCCAGCTTTATTTCCACCTGCTGTCCGAAAGCGGCATGGACGAAGCGTGGTATGTAAACGCGGGATTGTTTGCCAATAACGCTGATTTCGCCCTAACGCTGCAAATCTTTACCGATTGCCAGCCGCCGTATTATTACTTGGCAGACGATACGCCCAAAATGACGGAGCAACAGTTTTTAGAATGGGTAAACGCAGCGGGATAAGGCAGCCTGAAAAACCTATCGGCAACCCAAACACAAACATCCCCAAAGTGGAGCATACGAACACAATGGCAAACCTAATCAAAACCTTCCTGCTTGGCGAACTCGTCAAAGGCATGGGCGTAACGCTCAAAAACTTTTTCGCCCGCAAAGACACCATTTACTTCCCCGAAGAAAAAACGCCGCAATCAGTGCGTTTTCGCGGGCTGCACGCGCAACGCCGTTATCCCAATGGCGAAGAACGCTGCATCGCCTGCAAACTGTGCGAAGCCGTTTGCCCCGCGATGGCGATTAACATTGAAAGCGAAGAGCGCGAAGACGGCACCCGCCGCACCACGCGCTACGATATTGACTTAACCAAATGTATTTTCTGCGGATTCTGCGAAGAAGCCTGCCCCACCGATGCCATTGTGGAAACGCATATTTTTGAATACCACGGCGAGAAAAAAGGCGATTTGCACATGACCAAGCCGATTTTGCTGGCGATTGGCGATAAATACGAAGCCGAAATCGCCAAACGCAAAGCGGCTGATGCGCCGTATCGGTAGGCAGCCTGAAAATTCCCAAAGCAACCTGAAAACACGGAAAGGAAAATAAAATGTTTAAAATCATTATGCTGGTAAAAAAGAAACCCGAACTCAGTACCGAAGCCTTTATCGCTCGCTGGCAACAACATTCCGAAAAAGTGCTGGGCTTTAAAGACGTGTTGAATATCCGTCATTACACCAAAACGCTGCCCCTCCAAGCCAGCGGGCAGCCCGCCACCCAGCGCGACACGCTGCCGTTTGAATTTGATGCGATGGGCGAGCTGTGGTACGACAGCCGCGCGGATTTCCAACGTGCCCGCGAAACCGAAGCAGGGCAAGCGGCATTGGCTGCGCTGCGGGAAGACGAAGCCGCGTTCGTGGATTTGCAGCATTCTGTGATGTGGTTTGGCGAAGAAGAGCGGGTGCTTTGATGCCATAGGGGCTGTTGACAGTCAACATTTTGGCGGCTTTTTCGCCCTAAAACGGCATCTGCCGCGTTAAAAATACTCGCCTATGGACGGCATAGGCTCGCATTTTCGCCTTGCATCTACCATTTTATGACGCAAAATCCACTTCAAAAGTTGAATGTCAACAGCCTCTAAGATAGCCTGCGTAGCGAAGTGGAGTTGCGAAGCTAAAACTCAGAAGGAGAAACCATGTTTATCGTTTCGTTGGAATATATCCGCCCGCTTGCCGAGATTGAAGCCGCGCTGCCTGAACACATTGCCTATTTGGAGCGGCATTACCGCGCGGGGACGTTTCTGCTATCGGGGCGCAAACAGCCGCGCACAGGTGGCGTGATTGTGATGCAGGCAGACAGCCGCGAGCAAGTGGCGCAGATTATTGCCGAAGACCCATTTCATCAGGCGGGGTTGGCGCAATACAGCATTACCGAATTTCTGCCTACCAAAACGGCGGAGAGCTTGGCGCAATACCGCGTGGCATTGTAAGGCAGCCTGAAAACTACCCCGCGCCAACACAAGGATTAGGCTATGTTTCCAAAAATCGCAGGGCTGGGCATCGGCGTGTTTGTGCTGGCGTTGTTTGGCTTGCGGGCGTATCGCGTGATTGATAACACCGAAACTGTGTTGCTGACTACTATGTTTTTGATGCTGCTGCTATTTTTGCGTCATCTGTTTCAATAAGCATAGGCAGCCTGAAAACTGCAAAAAATTTGCCATTCATCGCATAGATGAGAATGGCGAGATTAGTTAATAACAATAATTGGATAAGAAATGTTTAAATCAATTTTTTTTGTTGTTGCAGCATTTGGTTTATCGGCTTGCACTTCAATCAAAGTTAGCCCTGTTGGGCAAGCTGAGCGACAAAAAATACAAGAAGTGTGCATAGTGAATAACCCCGCCGTTACTATTGGTGAGTTTGTACCTGTTTTAGAAAGGCGATTTGCTTTTCATAGCATTAGAACGAGAAGGGTTGCAGAAAACAATATCAGCAATTGTTCTTACTTTTTGCGCTACTCTGCTAGGCGTAGTTGGGATATAACTACTTATCTGTCATGGGCGGAGCTAAATCTCTTTAATCACAACCGATTGGTGGCTAATGCGGAATATTCTTTAATTGGTAAAGGTGGGCTTTCGTTAATGAAATGGCAGTCTGTTGAAACTAAAATGAATCCAGTAGTTGATAAATTATTGGGTATATCTGTTTCTAATACAGGGCAGCCACAGATTTCATCTCAACAACCCCAAATTAGCTATTCTCAATCGGTGGATAGTGGCGAAGAGCATGAATTAAAACCGAACGAATCAAATTAACAAATCAGGGCTCAGGCAGCCTGAAAACCCTAACCCCCAACTGGAATCCCCGTTATGAGCTTCCCCTTAATCCTGTTCTACACCCTAGCCGCCATTATCCTATTTAGCGCGCTTAAAACCGTAACCGCCAAAAACCCCGTGCACGCCGCGCTGTGGCTGGTGCTCACGTTTTGCATGAGCGCGATAACATGGCTGCTGATGCAAGCCGAATTTCTCGGCATCACGCTGGTGGTGGTGTATGTCGGCGCGGTGATGGTGATGTTCCTGTTTGTGGTGATGATGCTGAACATTGACATTGAAGCCATGCGCCAAGGCTTTTGGCGACACGCGCCCGCCGCGCTGGTGGTTGGCGTGCTGATGGCGGCTTTGCTGATTATGATTTTTGTCGCGCCCGACACCAATCTCGCCGCCTTTGGCGCAATGAAAGACATTCCCGCCGATTACAGCAACGTGCGCGATTTGGGCACGCAAATTTACACCACCTACCTGCTGCCGTTTGAACTCGCGTCCGTGTTGCTGGTGCTCGGCATGGTCGCCGCCATTGCGCTGGTGCATCGCAAATCCACCCGCACCAAATACATGGACCCCGCCTTGCAAGTGCGGGTAAACCCCAACGAAGGGCGTATGCGCTTGGTGTCCATGCAGCCTGAAAAACAACTGCCTCGCCAGCAACCCGAACCCACCGAACCCCACGAGGAGACCCAAGCATGATTACGCTCACGCATTATTTGGTACTTGCCGCGCTTTTGTTCGGTATCAGCGCGATGGGTATTTTTATGAACCGCAAAAATGTGTTGGTGCTGCTGATGTCTATTGAACTGATGCTGCTGGCGGTGAATTTTAACTTTATCGCCTTCTCGCAATATCTCGGCGACACCGCAGGGCAAGTATTCGTGTTTTTCGTGCTCACCGTCGCCGCCGCCGAAAGCGCAATTGGCTTGGCGATTATGGTGCTGGTGTTCCGCAATCGCAACAGCATCAATATTAGCGATTTGGATAGCTTGAAAGGGTAGTTTTCAGGCTGCCTAAACAGCATAAGGCAGCCTGCGTAGCGAAGCGGAGTTGCGAAGCTAAAACGCTCAACCCCATAAAATTAAACAAGGACAACTCCCATGAAAAAACTACTCGCCACCGCCGCATTAACATTCAGTCTCGCCGCCTACGCCCAAGCCGACACCGCCCCCATGCTCGGCGGCGACAGCGATGCACACGGCTGCAAAGCGTCCGCAGGGCAGAGCTACTCCTTTCTGCTCAAAAAATGCGTGCAAGTGTTTGATGTCGCCCAAATTAAACTCACCGACCCCAATAACGACACGTTCGCCATTTACGGCATTCAATCCGCCAACAAAGCGCGAGTAGAACTGTTTGGCGCAGACATCGCCGAAAACACCATTTTGCGCCAAACCAAACGCGGCTACGCATCAGCAGACGGCAAAATCCGCCTGCAAAAAAGCAAACGCGGCTGGAAACTGCATCAGGCGAAATAAGGGGCGGCTAGTGTTTAGGCAGCCTGAAATACAAAATATGGAGTACACAAAATGCTAGATTTTTCCACCACAGTACAAAAACGCCAATCTATTCGCGCCTTTAAAGACACGCCATTAAGTCGCGCCGAAATAGAAGCCGTGTTGCAAGACACATTCCGCGCACCGTCTGCCGTGAACGCGCAGCCGTGGCAAATTCACATCGTATCGGGGCAAACGTGGCAAAAATTATCCGCCGCATTGGTAGATGTATTAACAACTGGTAAGCCCGCTCCTGATTTTTCGTATGACCAAGCCGCGTTTACAGGCGAATATGAAAACCGAATGCGTCATCTCTACAAAACGCTGTATGACGGATTTGGTATCACGCGGGAAGATAAAGCAGGGCGCGCCCGTTTTGCTGCTGCAAATATAAGCGGTTACGGCGCGCCGCACGCAGCTTTTTTCTTTGCGCCCAAAATTACCGATAACGTATTTGTCGCCATGGACGTGGGTATGCTGGTGCAAACCTTTATGCTGGCTTTAACCGCGCGTGGTTTTGGTAGCGTGCCACAACTGGCTTTGGCGCGTTATCCTGATACGGTGCGCGAAATTTTAGGCGTACCAAGCGAAATGAAATTATTGCTAGGCGTGTCGTTTGGTTATCCTGATTTTGATGCAAAAATCAATCAAATTCACCTGCCGCGTGCTGATTTAAGTGAAACCACAGTCTTTCACGATTGATTTTCATGCTGCCTGTGTAAGGTGCACCACTCCGTTGCTCCCGCCCCAAAGCAGCCTGCGAAGCGGCGTTGCAAAGCTAAAATACCCAAACCATTTGAAATAAAAAGGTTCACCATGAACGACATGACTTTATACCTCATCATCGCCCTAGCCCCCCTAGCAGGCTGCTTGCTGGCAGGCTTATTCGGCAACCGCATCGGGCGCGCGGGCGCGCACACCGCCACCATACTCGGCGTTGCCGTCTCCGCCGTGCTGTCGCTGTTTGTACTCTACGGCTTTGCCACAGGCACACGCGCCAAGTTTGATGAAAACGTGTACACATGGCTTACCATGAACGGCGTGGATTTTTCAGTCGGCTTCTTGGTGGACAGCCTCACCGCCATGATGATGGTGGTGGTAACCGTGGTGTCGCTGATGGTGCACATCTACACCATCGGCTATATGCACGATGAAGCGGTGGGCTATCAACGCTTTTTCAGCTATATCTCATTGTTTACATTCAGTATGCTCATGCTGATTATGGCTAACAACTTTATCCAGCTCTTCTTCGGCTGGGAAGCCGTGGGCTTGGTGTCGTATCTGCTGATTGGGTTTTATTTCAAAAAACCGACCGCCATTTTTGCCAACTTAAAAGCGTTTTTGGTGAACCGCGTGGGCGATTTTGGCTTTCTGCTCGGCATCGGCTTGGTGCTGGCGTATTTTGGCGGCAGCCTGCGCTATCAAGACGTGTTCGCCTATCTGCCCAACGTAGTCGGTATGCAATTTCTCGGTACAGATTTGATTACCGTAACCTGCCTTTTGCTGTTTGTCGGCGCAATGGGCAAATCCGCCCAATTTCCGCTGCACGTTTGGCTGCCCGATTCTATGGAAGGCCCCACCCCAATTTCCGCGCTGATTCACGCGGCAACCATGGTAACGGCGGGCTTGTTTCTGGTGTCGCGTATGTCGCCGATGTATGAAATGAGCAGCACCGCGCTGTCGGTGATTATGATAATTGGCGCGATTACCGCGCTGTTTATGGGCTTGCTTGGCACTATTCAAAACGACATCAAGCGCGTGATTGCCTACTCCACGCTGTCGCAGCTGGGCTATATGACGGTTGCGCTGGGCGTGTCGGCGTATTCGGTTGCTATGTTCCATGTGATGACGCACGCCTTTTTTAAAGCCTTGCTGTTTTTGGCGGCGGGCAGCGTCATCATCGGTATGCACCACGACCAAGATATGCGCCACATGGGCGGCTTGCGTAAATATATGCCGATTACTTGGTTCACTATGCTGCTGGGCAATCTTTCGCTGATTGGCACGCCGTTGTTTTCGGGTTTTTATTCCAAAGACAGCATTATTGAAGCGGTGAAAATCAGCCATTTGGCGGGCAGCGGCTTCGCCTATTTTGCCGTGCTGGCGAGCGTGTTTGTTACCGCGTTTTATGCGTTTCGCCAATACTTTATCGTGTTCCACGGCAAAGAACGTTGGCGCGAAGCCAAGCACGATGCGCATCATGGCGATGAACATCATCACGGCTTGTCGCCCAACGACAATCCGCACGAAAGCCCTTGGGTGGTAACGTTTCCGCTGGTGTTTTTGGCGATTCCGTCCGTTATCATCGGCGCATTGACCATTGAGCCGCTGCTGTATGGCGATTTCTTTAAAGGCGTGATTTTTGTGAACCACGAAGCGCACCCCGTGATGCACCACATGAAAGCTGAATTTCATGGCGCGATGGCGATGGTGTCGCACAGCCTTGCTTCGCCCGTGCTGTATCTGGCGATTGCGGGCGTGGCGGCGGCATGGCTGTTGTATGTTGCCAAGCCTAGCCTGCCTGCCAAGTTTCAGGCTGCCTTTAAGCCCGTTTATACGTTGCTGGACAACAAATATTATTTGGACACGATTTACTACAACGTGTTCGCCCGCGGCGCGCGCGTGTTGGGCAATTTGTTCTGGAAAGTGGGCGACACGCTGATTATTGACAACGGCATTGTGAACGGCTCGGCAAAACTGGTGGGCGCAGTAGCCGCGCAAGTGCGCAAAGCGCAAACAGGCTTTATTTATACCTACGCGGCGGTGATGGTGTTTGGGCTGCTGGTGATGGTTGCCGCGTTTTTTTGGGGGCTGTGGTTTAAGTAAGGCAGCCTGAAAAGGGAAAACTATGTTGAAACAAGCTATTTTATGTTGGGCACTTTGCGCTGCAAGCGTTGCCCTTGCCGACACGCCAAACAAAAGCCTTGAACAGCTTGAACAAGAGATGATGGCGTTTTACCGCCAGCCCAGCGGTGTACGCGGCTTGGCATTGCTGGAACAAGCCAGTCAAAACGATGCCATTGCCAGCAAACGCAGCGCAATCTTAAATCTTGGGCGATGGGGTGGCGAAATGCTCACTCGCTATCCCGAGCAAATTGCTAAATGGTGTCCCCGCGCGGGCAAATATGCCGAGCCGTATCAAATTGTTGCCCAAGTGGCATTGGGCAGCACTCGCACCCCGAAGCGCAACGCTGCTTGAACACGCTGCATTGGCAAAACCCGCTGGGCAAAACCCCGCCAAACCCTGTTGCCGCGCCGATTACCAACGCTGCCGATTTAGACGCGCTGTGGGTGGCATTCAGCGTAACGGGCAACCCCAAAGCGGTGGAGAAAATCGCTGCCTTTGTAGTGGCATCGGATAAACAGTTGCCAAAAAACCCGCCCGCCGATGACAACAGCAAAGCGCAAGATAATATGGGCTTGGCATTAACCCACGGCGCGGCGGTGTGGTCGCTGGGGTCTAACATCAAGCAAAACCCTGATGTGGCACGGATTGTGCGGGCGTATGTCGCCAAGCAAAGCGTGGGCGATAAGCGGATTTTGCAGGAGACGTTGGGGCTTTGAATAAGCAGTTTCAGGCTGCCTGAAAAGTCCAATAACTAACCAAAGACAAACCATGCAAGACAAATTTCATCTCAGCCGCGAGCAAAACCGCTTCCTCGCCAAGAAAAACATCGTTGCCGTTATCCACAGCATTTCGCGCTTGGAAAACGTAAACACCACTTTCCCGCAAACGCAAACCATTGTGAACGGCATGAGCGTGAGCGGCGTTTCCACCGATGATGTGCAAACCATTCTGAACTTGAAAAACGCATGGCAATATATTTTGGCAACCGATGCGCCGTTTGATTGGGCGTTGCTGTGCAAAATCAACGGTTTCGTGGCGTATAACGAAAGCCTTGCTTGGGGCGAAATGCGGACGGGGCAAGTGGGTATTAGTGGCGTGGGTTATGTACCGCCTGTGCCAAGGCAGCCTGAAATTGAGCAAACGCTGGCAAACTTGGCTGTGCTCCCTGTTTCC
>CAJPSG010000003.1 GCA_905373195.1 Kingella oralis | reverse complement strand
ACACGGCGTGTTCAATGGTCCCACTTCAACCGTTATCAAAGCAGGCACTTACGCCGATTGCGCCGATGCCGACATCGTTACCATTTGCGCAGGCGTGCCACAAAAACCAGGCGAAACCCGCTTGCAACTGATTGATAACAACCTTAACGTGTTCAACAAAATTGTGGGCGAAGTGGTGAAATCAGGCTTTAAAGGCGTGTTCTTGCTGGCGGCGAACCCCGTTGATGTGTTGTCTTACGCCACCTACAAATTCTCGGGCTTCCCCAAAGAGCGCGTAATCGGCTCGGGCACGGTGTTGGATACCGCCCGCTTGTGCGACGAATTGTCCAAAGAATTTAACGTTGCGCCGCAAAGCATCAATGCGTTTATGGTGGGCGAACACGGCGACAGCATCTTGGCAGCTTGGAGCGCTGCCACCATCGCAGGGCAATCAATCAAAGCCTATTTTGACGCGCAGCCTGATGGCAAAGAGCGCATGGAAAAAATCCGCTACGATGTGATGCGCGCCGCCTACACCATCATTGAAGGCAAAGGCGCAACGTATTACGGCATCGGCATGGGCTTAGCGCGCATCACCCGCGCGATTTTGCGCAATGAACGCGCCATTTTGCCAATTTCCGCGCTGGTGGAAGGCGAATACGGTGAGCAAGATGTGTTTATCGGCACGCCCGCCGTTATCGGCAGCAGCGGTATTGTGCGCATTATTGAGCAACCTTTGGATGCCGAAGAAAAACAAAAATTTGCAGATTCCGCCAACATCTTGCGCGGCTATCAAGAGAAAGTGCACGAATATTTGAAATAATCCGCAATATGAAAACCGCTTGGGTGTATTTGTTCGCCCAAGCGGTTTTTGTGTTTAGGCTGTGGCATTTGCAAACCCCAGAGGCAGCCTGAAAACGAGTGTAACGAGTTTCTGCGAAGCTCAAATCACATGGTGTTTTGCATTTCAGGCTGCCTTATTGCGCCGCAAATGTATCGCATTGGCTAATATCGCCCGTTTGCAAGCCACGCTGCAACCATTTTTTGCGCTCTGCCGATGTGCCATGCGTGTAAGTATGTGGCACGGTATAGCCCTGCGCACGCTGTTGCAAGGTATCATCGCCCACCGCTTCCGCCGCAGTATAAGCCTCTTCAATATCCCCATCTTCAAACAGCCCATCTTTTTGCGCGTAATAGCCCCACACGCCCGCATAGCAATCCGCCTGCAATTCCAGTTTCACCGATAACGCATTAGCTTCTGGCTTAGTGCCCAGTTGCTGCTGCATACTGTGCACCTTGCCAATCGTGCCCAACAAGGTTTGCACATGATGCCCCACCTCATGCGCAATCACATAAGCAAACGCCGCATCGCCTTCCGCGCCAAGTTGGTTTTTCATGGTGTTGTAAAACGATAAATCAATGTATAGCTTATTATCCGCAGGGCAATAAAACGGACCTGCGCTGGCTTGTCCTGTGCCACATCCTGTTCGTGTCGCGCCCGAATAAATTTGCAACACAGGCTCTTGATACGTTTTCCCCATTTTTTGAAAATACGCGCCCCAAACTTTTTCCGTTTCACGCAATACCACCGAACTGAGCTTAAACAACTGCTGTTCTTGCTGCGAATATTGCTGCGGACGCGTTTGCTGTTGTTGCGTGTTGCCAAGTTGATTTGCCCCACTCACTAAACCGCTCAAATCCACGCCGTTGTAAGCACCAATCAACAAAATAATCAAACCAATAATGCCAATTGGTTTGCTGCCACCCATGCCGCCCCCGCCTGAGCTGCCGCGTGCATCTTCAATATTGTTACTGCCTTCCCTGTCTTGCCAACGCATAAAAAACTCCATTTGAAAATAAACGAAAAGCCCAAACAAATGTTTGGGCTTAAATATTTGGTGGCCAGAGGCAGGATCGAACTGCCGACACACGGATTTTCAATCCGTTGCTCTACCGACTGAGCTATCTGGCCGAACAAGCTGCATATTAGAACACAATCAAACTAGGATGTCAAACGAATAATGGTAGAGCCAAATCTGATTATTTCGTAATATCCACAATCGCACGCGCCGCACGGCGAGCATCCAGCAGAATCAAACCCAGTTTCGCGCTCTCTTTGGCCGTCAAGCACAACACATTCGTGCCACCCGCTTGAATCAGCAGCGTATAGCCCAGCTTGCCTTTCACAATTACTTGCTCCAACTCGCCACACGCCAATTCTTGCGTGGTGCGGTTGCCCAAAGCCAACAATGCAGCAGACATCGCACCTACACGGTCGGGGTCAATGTTGGCAGGCAACAGATGCGCAATCGGCAAACCATCAGTAGAAATAACGGCAGAAGCGGTAATATCAACAGAAGAGCTGTTTAAATCGCTTAATACGGAAGTTAAAAGTTGTTCATGCATTTTATATTAGTCCAATCCAAATTTTTAAAAATCAGCGCCCAAATTGTTAGCCGCTTCAACCGTTTTATAAAGTGCGCGCACCAAAGTTACAAAAGCTTCTTTGTGTAATTGTGGTGTGCCACCTGTTACCAAAATGTATTTTGTATCGTTGATGTAGATGGGGAAGAATGTTAATTCGCTTTGCCCTGTTGGGTCGCATAAACCCCATGCATTTTGATAAATGTTTAGGTTGTTTTTAATCAAAAGAGCGTGGCGCTCAGATAATCGAATGGCTTCACTCGCCAAAATAGCCACTTCTTCTGCTGCCTCATGGTTAAAACCAGAGTTTGCAAAATAAAAGCCATCATGGTCAATCAACAATGCTTTTTGGCTATCCGACAAATGAGGCAATAAATTTGCTAAAGTGTCATCTTGAAGCTCAAATTTTTCTTCTGGGGTGTCGCCACCATACAAAAATTCAAGACGCTGCAAACGATAGAGTAAATTTAATGCCGATTCAATATCGCTGGTTTCAGACCATTCTAACAATTTTTCTTGCGTGATAGGCTGCTGGCTATCTGCTTTTAAAATATTAGACAGCAATGTACGGCTGGCACTCACACTTTTGTTGGCAATGGCATAGAATGCGCCAGCGGGTGTGATGTGTGGGTATAAATTTGTTTGTAATGAAAGAGTCGATTCCATGTTACACCTCTAAACCTGGGTCAATTTGAAAGAGCATAGCCGTAACGAGCTGTTTTACATCTTCTTCGTTACGTGCATCCACTTCAAACACAGGCACATTGAAACCATTTTGTGCCAAGTATTTTTGGTAAACATCAATACCAGGTACGGCGCGAATATCCATTTTGGTTACACCAACCACCAATGGAGCAGTTTTAAGCAAATCTGCAAAAGAATCCAAAAAGAATTTCAAATCTTTTAATGGGTTACCACGGGTATTATCCAGCAGCAAAATCAAGCCCATGCTACCTTGGCTTAGAATGTCCCACATAAAGTCAAATCGTTCTTGCCCTGGCGTGCCGTATAAATGGACTTTGGTGTTTTCATCTAATTGAATCAAACCATAATCCATAGCAACAGTAGTATAGCCTTTGCGTACGGCTGTCATATCGGATGCGCTGGCATCTGTTTGGATGGGTGGTTCATCAGATAAGGCAGCAATGGCGGTTGTTTTGCCAACGCCTACGGGGCCTGTAAAGATGATTTTATTTTCTATCAGCATAGTAATCCCTCATTCATTATTTATTCAGCAATTTTTTCATGAGACGACTCAATAGACCGCCTGTTTTTTGCTGTGTATGTGCTTCATTTGCGCGTGCCGCACGCACTTGTTCTGGGCGTGGCGTTGCAGATGTGTTCACAGTGGCGCGAGTGGCTGATTGTGCGCTTGGTGCTTCGTTTACTTGTTGTGTAATTTCCAAGTAATCCGTCAGATACGTTGCTGCAATATAGTTCAAAATATCCGCCATATCCAAAGGCATCAGTTTATAGAGCATATTTAAACTAACCGATGTTTTCGTTAAAAATGCGGATAAGCGCATGGCTTCGGGTAGTGGCGTTAAGCGCGTTAGATTGGGCCAGCTTTTTAATTTGAACACGGTATTGGGATTGATGGGATGCACCAAACGCCCATTAGCTGTCCACAATGCCACTTGCCACATGGTAGAGGTAACGGTTGCATTGGCACGGTCTAGAATATTGTTTTCATCTGGGATGTTTTTGAGCTTGATATTGGGGCGCTCTTTGCGACACAAGTTTCGTAGTTGCTCAGGAGGCACAGCAATCCACACGCGTTGCGTAGAAGGGAATATGGCGAGAACAGGCTTGTCATCAATCAAAATGGCTGCGTTACGTTGGTGTGCCAAAATTTCTCTGAAAGAGCCTAAGATGCCAACACGAGGGTCAAAGCGCGGAATGGTTACTTCGCTAGAACGATGGGCGTGTGCCGAACGTGTGGGTTGCTCTTGTGTAGCGGTGTTGTGTGGATGCGCTGATGCATTTGCCATGTTTGAGCGAACCACCCAAATGCCATTGCCTTGCAATAAATTGCGCAGATTCAGGAAGAGCGAATCAAATTTAATGGGCTTGGGCAGATAGGGTGCGGTTACGGCAGGAGGTGATTTGGAGAAAAACACCACAACGCTGCTTGAATAGTCATGTTTCGTTTTTTGCCATGTCGCCAAGCCATTTGCACCATCGCCATCCACGATAACCAACTCAGGTTTTTCACCAGAATTTGCGCTGATTACTTCGTAATTGGTTGTGTTGTGCATTTTAAATGCCATCTTGAACATGGCTTGTTGCTGGTCGTCCATAGCTACAAACAACAACTTCACCGTTTTGACGTGGGGTAAGTCATGATTCATTTTATTTAATGTCCGAATGAGCCGTTACTAAATCGTTGTAGCAGTTGGCTCATTGCCAACACTACTTCCTCAGGTAATGTTTGAACTTTTGGACGCAATTCTTGCAAGAGATTTTCCAAGCGAGTCCATTCTTCTGCACGTTCATACAAGTCAAACAAGGTGATATAAAGCTGTGATTCTTGTGGATACTCAACAATGGCGTTTTCCAACAATTCCATTGAGTTGTCTAATTGACCATACATCAACAAGGATTCTGCTTCTTTCAAGATGCGCTCAGTGGCGGTTCTTGGTTCGGCATTGACATCCGCTTTTTCGGTTACAAGAGCTTGGTAACGCGCTTTTTTCAGGCTGCCTCCATCAATCCATCCTTGTTGGATGCCCAAGTCGCGCAATGCAGCTTCATTAGGTGCGGCTTCTAGGCGGTCAAACACGGGGTGTTGTCCTAATGTATAACCCCAGCCAAGCATGCGTTCTTTTACTTGTCGGCCATATTGACCTAGGCTGTAATACAGATTCCACAAATGCCCCGCAAAGCCGTTGATGTTTTTAGCGCGATAATCCAGCGATAAAGCATCAATCAGCAAGGAAGCAGGTTTTTCTGATTTACGGATGGCTTTATTCATGTATTTCACCGCAGCGTCGTAGCTCAAAACATTTTTTAGGAGTTTGACACTTTGCTCGGGTTCCATAAACGCCAACACCGCGCCTTTTTCATCCGTGCTCACGCCTGAAATCACGCCACGCCCAGCAACCAAAGGTTTATGCGGTTGTTTTTTCTCAACTTCTGCTTCTTTTTTCTTGCCGCGAATCGTGGGTTGAACAGGTTTGGCTTCTTCAAGTCCCAAGCCTGTTTTTTCGCCAATTTCTTCGGCAGTTTTCTTCACGCTCCAACCCAGTCTGTTTTCCGCTAACACACGCAAACCCAAGTGGTTTTCGTCAATCGCCAAACCTTCTTTAACAAATTGAGTAATTTGTTCTTCAGAAAGCGTGTCTTGGTATTGGGTTAGGGCTTCGGTAGCCGCATCAACATTTTTGGCTTGTAACCATAGTTCAACCAGCTCGCCGGCCAGTTGGGGGTCTTTTTTAGGCGTTTTAGCAAGATAAGCCGAAAGCGATTCGGCGGCTTTGTCAAAGTAGCCGAATTGTTTGTATACGTTGAATTCGGTGAGCGTGTCCACGTCTTGAACGGAAACTTTGGTGTCGTCTACCACATTGGTAGTGGCGACTGTGTCCCAATTTTCGTGTTCTGCGGGTTCGGCTGAATAGTCGTCTTCGTCATCATCATCCGCTTTGGCATTGCGGCTGCTGCGTGCGCTGCTCGATTTTTTGTCTTTCTTGCCTGCTGATGCTTTTTGCTTATTTTTTAAGAAAAATGCACCGAGCACCGCCAATACTGCCACGGCAATAATACCGAGTATTATTGGATCATCCATAGCGACTCCTTAACTACTAATTAAAATAAAAAATTTATTCCCGCCTAAATTGCAGGGAAATTGGGGCACTTTAACAGATAACGCCTTGCTACTGCAATATTTTCACGTTTGTTCTGTTTAGCTGTTGTAATTTTATCATGATTTTATGTATTCTTACGTTTTCGCGTTTAATAGGAATTTGACCATGATGCTGAAACGATTGCGCAGTTGGCAGCCCGAAGCCAGCGAAGAGCAGTTATCTGCGTTTATTCAAGAACATGGGATGCTGTTGGAGCTGTTGGACGAGAGTTGGCAAAAATTCGTTAAGCAACGCGCGGAGCTTTTTCAGGCTGCCTCACCTGTTTACGAAAGCCATTATGCCGAAGGTTTTTTGGTGGAAGATTTGCGCCACGAGCCTGTTACCAACGCGGAATTGATGGCGTTTTTAAACACGTTTGACCGCGAGCGCACGCATAACGACCGCCCATTTGGTGACCATGTTGAATACACGGAACAAGATTGGGAAATTGAGGAATAGCGTTTCAGCCTGCCTCAATAAATTCAAGTTTATCGCTGCGCTGATTTGGCGTAGCATGGCAACCGTTTTCAGGCTGCCTCAGCCTATTAGGCAGCCTGAAAATCATTTATCCATTATCAGGAGACAAACTATGACAACATTCAGCAAACTCACACTCGCCAGCGCAATCGCTTTTGCCTTGGCAGCTTGTGGGCAAGGTGGCAGCTCTACGCCAGCCGCGTCGTCGGCATCGGGTTCAGCCGCACCTGCCGTAGAAAAAACCGAAATCAAATTCGGCACCACACCAGGCGATTTCGGCACGATGGTTACCGATAAAATCAAACCCATGCTGGAAAAACAAGGCTACAAAGTTACGCTCACCGAGTTCCCCGACTACGTTACGCCCAATAAAGCCCTCGCCGAAGGTGCGATTGACATCAATATTTTCCAACACAAGCCCTATTTGGATGGCTTCAAAGCCGAGCACAAATTAGATTTGGTGGAAGTATTCCAAGTGCCAACTGCGCCGCTGGGCTTGTACCCTGGGAAATTGACTGCGCTTGACCAAGTGAAAAACGGCAGCACCGTTGCCGTGCCCGACGACCCGTCTAACTTTGCCCGCGCTTTGGTGATGCTCAACGAGCTGGGCTGGCTGAAATTGAAAGACAATATTGACCCGCTCAAAGCATCCAAAGCCGACATCGCGGAAAACACCAAAAATATCAAACTGGTAGAAATGGAAGCTGCGAATTTGCCACGCAGTCGCCAAGATGTTGATTTTGCGGTGGTAAACGGCAACTATGCCATGTCAAGCGGCATGAAGCTCACCGAAGCCCTGTTCCAAGAACCCAGCTTTGCTTATGTGAACTGGTCTGCCGTGCGTACCGCCGATAAGGACAGCAAATGGGTAAAAGATGTAACCGATGCCTACAATTCAGACGAATTTAAGCAATACGCCAAACAACGCTTTGCGGGCTACAAATACCCCGCCGCGTGGGGCGACAACGCCGCGCAAAACGCTATGAAAGAAGCCTCTGCCACTTCTGCGGCATCGCCTGCCCGATAACTCGTGCCATCCGTTTTCAGGCTGCCTCTATCGTTTGGAGGCAGCCTGAAAATACCAAATGGTGCGACTACATCGCGCTACGCAATCTGTTAATTCAGCTTGACACTTCTTCGCAATTTGATTACATTGCACCGCTGTATCACGCAACGGAAATAAGTATGTTCAAAATAGTTGGCATCCAATTGATTGTAACCGTTGCATTGAGTTTTATTGCCTACATCATCGGCGGTTTTCAGGCTGCTTTATCCCTATGCTTGGGCGGATTTTCTTACTTGCTGCCCACGTTTTTTTCGGTGTTAATTTTAAAATTTTCGCGCACGCCCGAATGGGCAGGCTTGGGGTTTATTCTATCGGAAGGTTTAAAAATGATACTGGCGTTAGCACTAATGGTGGCAATATTCGCGCTCTACCGCGAAATACGATTTTTGCCCTATTTTATTGGCTTGTTAAGCATTAGTCATTTGGTTTTATTATTATTTTTGAGAGTTCAACGTTATGGCAAGTGAATCTATGACCGCTGCCGAGTACATCAAACACCACTTACAAAACTTAACAAGTTTGTCTGATGTAACCGAAGGGCAAGGGCTAAAAAATATCGCCGACTTCTCGTTTATCAATATTGATTCGCTGTTTTTCTCTATCCTTTTGGGCGTAGTAGGCAGTTATCTGCTCTATCGTGCTGCGCAACGCGCCACATCAGGCGTGCCAGGGCGTTTTCAGGCTGCCGTAGAAATTCTGTTTGAATTTGTGGATGATATGTGCAAAAGCATCATCCCTAATGAAAAATCGCGCAAAGCCGTTGCCCCTGTTGGCTTAACGTTATTTGTGTGGATTTTTCTGATGAATGCGATGGATATGCTGCCTGTGGATTTATTTCCGCGCATATTTCAAGGCATGACAGCTGAATCTCACGCGCTGCTGCGTGTTGTGCCTACCGCAGATTTAAATGTTACGCTCGCTATTGCCATTGGCGTTTTGTTGATGTGTATTTATTACAGCATCAAAATCAAAACATTGCGCGGCTGGGGGCATGAATTGGTTGCTGCACCATTTGGTGCAAAACTTGCGCCCGCTAATTTATTGTTGAATATTATGGAATTTTTGTCTAAAACGGTTTCGCACGGTATGCGGCTGTTTGGCAATATGTATGCAGGCGAATTGGTGTTCTTGCTGATTGCTTTGCTGGGTGGTGCTTGGGCATCAACAGGCAGCGTGAGCTTGATTGATCCGATATTGTTTGTATTCCATATTATTGCAGGGTTGGCATGGGCAATCTTCCATATTCTCGTGATTGCCTTGCAAGCGTTTATTTTTATGGCTTTGGCGTTTGTTTACATTGGGCAAGCGCACGACCATCATTAACTTTTTCTTTTCGTTGTTTTATCAATAGGAGTAGTAACTATGGGCTTAATTGCTATCGCATGTGGTTTAATCGTTGCCTTGGGCGCATTGGGCGCATCAATTGGTATCGCTATGGTGGGTTCTAAATATTTGGAATCTTCTGCGCGTCAACCTGAATTGATTGGTCCATTGCAAACCAAATTGTTCTTGATTGCAGGCTTGATTGATGCCGCATTCTTGATTGGTGTTGCGATTGCCTTGCTGTTTGCCTTTGTTAATCCTTTCGGTGCTGTACAATAAACGCGACCGATTTGTTTGATTAACCCCTACAAGAGGGCAGGTAAAGTGAATTTAAATGCAACCTTAATTGCGGAAGTCATTGTCTTTTTGCTTTTATGTGGGTTTACCATGAAATTTGTGTGGCCACCTATTGCAAAAGCATTGGATGAACGCGCTGATAAAATCGCCGAAGGCTTGGCTGCTGCTGAGCGCGGAAAAAGTGATTTTGAGCAGGCTGAAAAGAAAGTTGCAGAACTCTTAACCGAAGGTCGCAATCAAGTTTCTGAAATCGTAGCCAACGCAGAAAAACGTGCCGCTAAAATTGTGGAAGATGCCAAAGCACAAGCCATAACCGAAGCAGCAAGTATTACCGAACAAGCCAAAGCAGATGCCGAGCAAGAAATCAACCGCGCACGCGAAGCATTGCGTGAACAAGTTGCTGCTTTGGCGGTAAAAGGTGCTGAATCTATTTTGCGCCGCGAAGTGGATGAAAAACAGCATGCTCAAATGTTGGGTGCCTTAAAACAGGAGCTGTAACCTTATGATAGAGTATGCAACCGTTGCTCGCCCCTACGCAAAAGCAGTGTTTGAATTGGCTCAACAAAACGAGCAATTTGAATTATGGCTTAATGGATTGGAACAACTGGCTTGGCTGGTTCAGCAACCCAAAGTAACTGGCTTAATTGGTTCAGTTGATTTAAGCGATTCCGAAAAAGCATTGCAACTGGTAAAACTATTAGATGGTTGCGAAGCGGTGAAAAACGCAGAGTTTAAAAATTTCATCAATGTGGTCGCAGTTGAAAAACGCTTGGCTGTGCTGCCTGAAATTTTTGAACAATACAAAACGCTTGTTTTGGCAAACAATAACACCAAACAAGCGATTGTTTACACAGCTTACGATGTTAAGAGTGAAGGTCAGCGTGCCAAAATCATTAGTGATTTAGAGCAGCATTTTCATGTTGGTTTGCAAGCCACATTTATTACCGAGCCAGAATTGATTGGTGGTGTGAAAGTGGTTGTGGGCGACAAAATATTAGATTTGTCTATACAGGGTAAATTACAAAATCTGTATACGACTCTGACAAACTAGGAGGATTTCATGCAGATTAATCCTGCTGAAATCAGCGATTTGCTGAAAGCTAAAATTGAAAAATTGAACACACGCGCCGAAGAAAAAACGCGTGGTACAGTTATTTCAGTTACTGACGGTATCGTGCGTGTTTATGGCTTGTCTGATGTGATGCAAGGGGAAATGTTGGAGTTCCCCAGTAATACATTTGGTTTGGCGATGAACTTGGAGCGAGATTCGGTTGGTGCTGTGGTGCTGGGCGAATATGAGCATATCAAAGAAGGCGACGAAGTGAAATGCACAGGTCGCATCTTGGAAGTGCCGATTGGTCGTGAATTGATTGGTCGCGTTGTAAATGCGCTGGGGCAGCCGATTGATGGCAAAGGCCCAATCAATACAACATTAACTGCACCAATTGAAAAAATTGCACCAGGTGTGATTACGCGCCAATCTGTTGACCAGCCTATGCAAACGGGGCTGAAAGCAATTGACTCTATGGTGCCGATTGGTCGTGGTCAGCGTGAGTTGATTATTGGCGACCGTCAAACAGGTAAAACAGCGGTTGCGCTAGATGCGATTGTGAATCAAAAAGATACAGGTGTGGTTTGTATTTACGTGGCAGTGGGGCAAAAAGCCTCTTCTGTTGCGAACGTTGTGCGCCAATTAGAACAACATGGCGCGATGGGGCACACCATTGTTGTAGCAGCTACCGCATCAGAAGCCGCAGCGTTGCAATACATTGCGCCTTATTCAGGCTGCACTATGGGTGAATATTTCCGCGACCGTGGCGAAGATGCCTTGATTGTTTACGATGATTTGTCTAAACAAGCAGTTGCTTATCGCCAAATTTCTTTGTTGTTGCGCCGTCCACCTGGTCGTGAAGCCTATCCTGGCGATGTGTTCTATTTGCACTCTCGTTTGTTGGAACGTGCCGCGCGTATCAATGCGGATGAAGTTGAAAAACTTACCAATGGCGAAGTAAAAGGTAAAACAGGCTCTTTGACTGCCTTGCCCATTATTGAAACGCAAGCTGGCGACGTGTCTGCATTCGTACCTACCAACGTTATCTCTATTACCGATGGTCAGATTTTCTTGGAAACTGACTTGTTTAATTCGGGTATTCGCCCTGCCATTAACGCAGGTATTTCTGTATCTCGCGTGGGTGGTGCGGCGCAAACCAAAGTTATCAAAAAATTGGGCGGTGGTATTCGTTTGGCGTTGGCTCAATATCGCGAATTGGCGGCGTTTGCTCAATTTGCTTCTGATTTGGATGAGGCAACACGCAAACAGTTGCAACACGGCGAAGTGGTTACCGAATTGATGAAACAAAAACAATTCAACACTTTGAGCACGGCAGAAATGGCTTTGACGCTGTGGGCAATCAATAATGGCTCGTATGCAGACGTTCCTGTTAGCAAAGCATTGGCTTTTGAGGCTGATTTTTTGAATTATGTTCACACGCAACACCCCGATACATTGGTTGCAATCAATGCATCAGGCGTATTGTCTGATGAAAGCGAAAAAGTTTTGGAAGAGGCAATCAAAACTTTCAAAACATCATATAGCTATGCAGCCTGAAAGTAAGTAACGAGGGAGTCTTAAAATGGCAGTTGGAAAAGAGATTCTTACCAAGATTCGCAGTGTGCAAAATACGCAAAAAATCACACGCGCGATGCAAATGGTATCAACCTCTAAAATGCGGAAGACTCAAGAGCGTATGCGCCTTGCGCGTCCCTATGCGGATACGGTTCGCCTAGTGATGAATCGTTTGGCGCAAACACAAACAGACCACGGCATCAAGCTGTTGGAAGAGCATAAAACCAAGCAACGTGCTGGCTTTATCCTAATTACAACAGACAAGGGTTTATGTGGTGGTTTGAATGCCAACGTTCTGAAAAAATTCTTTGCACAGGTTCAGGAATATCAAAGCCAAGGCATTGATGTTGAAATTGTATGCCTAGGCAACAAAGGCTTATTGGCTTGTCAACGTGTTGGCTTGAATGTAATTGCAAGTGTAACCAATCTGGGCGACACACCTAAAATGGAAACCATGCTGGGCGCGCTCACGGAGATTTTCCGTCGCTACGAGCGGCATGAATTAGATGTTATCCATTTGGTCAGCTCGCATTTTGTGAACACCATGAAACAAGAGCCGCATTCGGAAATTTTGTTGCCCATCGGTGAGGCGGTGTTTAACGAAGATGATAACCAGCAACGAAACTGGGATTATCACTACGAGCCAAGTCCAGTTGCTGTGTTGGAATATTTGGTTAAACGCTATTTAGAGTCTGTGGTTTATGAGGCACTAAGCGAGAATATGGCGGCAGAACAGGCTGCGCGGATGGTGGCGATGAAAGCTGCTACCGACAACGCAGGCAATGCCATTAAAGAACTTCGCTTGGTGTATAACAAATCGCGCCAAGCGGCGATTACCACAGAATTGTCAGAAATTGTGGCAGGCGCAGCAGCCGTATAAGGCAGCCTGAAAATGCTAAAACAAAGTTAGGATACGATAATGAGTCAAGGCAAAATCGTACAAATTATTGGTGCAGTGGTGGATGTGGAGTTTCCACGCGATGCTATTCCCCATATTTATGATGCGTTGAAACTGGTTGATGTGGATTTGACACTTGAAGTGCAACAACAACTGGGCGATGGCGTTGTGCGTACCATTGCAATGGGCGCAACAGATGGTTTGAAACGGGGTTATGCCGTGGAGAATACGGGTGCGCCGATTACTGTGCCTGTGGGTACGGCCACATTGGGACGCATCGTGAATGTGTTGGGCGAGCCTGTGGATGAGGCAGGTGTTATTGATACCACGCACACTCGCGCCATTCACCAACTTGCGCCTAAGTTTGATGAGCTATCCAGCACAACTGAATTGTTGGAAACTGGTATTAAAGTGATTGATTTGCTTTGTCCCTTTGCCAAAGGCGGTAAAGTGGGCTTGTTCGGTGGCGCGGGCGTAGGCAAAACCGTAAACATGATGGAGTTGATTAACAACATCGCCAAAGCACACAGCGGTTTGTCAGTATTTGCTGGTGTAGGCGAGCGTACACGCGAAGGGAATGACTTCTACCACGAGATGAAAGAGTCTAACGTGTTAGACAAAGTGGCGATGGTGTATGGTCAAATGAATGAGCCACCTGGTAACCGTTTGCGCGTTGCTTTGACTGGTTTGACCATGGCAGAACATTTCCGTGATGAAAAAGACGAAACAGGCAAAGGTCGCGATGTGTTGTTCTTTGTGGACAATATTTATCGCTACACGCTGGCGGGTACAGAAGTATCTGCCCTGTTGGGTCGTATGCCTTCTGCGGTGGGTTATCAGCCCACATTGGCAGAAGAGATGGGTCGTTTGCAAGAACGGATTACTTCTACCAAAACAGGCTCTATTACTTCTATTCAAGCCGTGTATGTGCCTGCCGATGACTTGACTGACCCCTCTCCTGCAACCACATTCGCGCACTTGGATGCAACCGTTGTATTGAGTCGTGATATTGCTTCTTTGGGTATTTATCCTGCGGTTGACCCATTGGATTCCACTTCCCGCCAGCTTGACCCTATGGTATTGGGTCAAGAGCATTATGATGTGGCGCGCGGTGTGCAAGCCACGCTGCAAAAATACAAAGAATTGCGCGATATTATCGCCATTTTGGGTATGGATGAGCTGTCTGACGAAGATAAATTGACTGTGGCGCGTGCGCGTAAAATCCAACGTTTCTTGTCGCAACCTTTCCACGTTGCTGAAGTGTTTACAGGTTCGCCTGGCAAATACGTTTCTTTGCGCGACACCATTGCGGGCTTTAAAGCCATTCTAAGCGGCGAATACGACCACTTGCCTGAACAAGCGTTCTACATGGTGGGCGGCATTGACGAAGCCGTTGAGAAAGCAAAAACCTTAAATTAAGGAGGTGGGCATGAGTGTCATGCGCGTAGAAGTAGTCAGCAATGAAGAGCACATCTATTCAGGCGAAGCGAGCTTCGTGGTTGTGCCAACCGTGAGCGGCGAGCTTGGCATTTATCCACGACACGAGCCGATTATGAGCTTAGTGCGCCCTGGTGCTTTGCGTTTAACCGTGCCTGATTCGCGTGAAGAAGTGTTGGTTGCGGTGTCGGGCGGGATATTGGAAGTGCAGCCTGATAAAGTGATGGTGCTAGCGGATATTGCGCTTCGCAGTGCTGAGTTGGATACGGCGCGCGCGGAAGAAGCGAAACGTGCGGCGCAAGAGCGATTGGCTCATGCGAAACAGTCTAATGATGATTATGCACAAGATAAGGCGCACGTGGCGTTAGCGGCTGCGATTGCAGAACTGAAAACATTGGATTATTTGCGTGTGCATAAAGAGTGATTTAAAAATAGAAAGCTGCCCTTTTGGGGCGGCTTTTTTGTTTGGTCGCTTTGAGGCAGCCTTACATTCGCATCCCAAGTGCAACACCCCTAAATAAGAGGCGTAAAC
>CAJPSG010000002.1 GCA_905373195.1 Kingella oralis | reverse complement strand
GAAAACCCGAATTGGGCAGTAACCGCAGATGCTGCTGCGGATATTGCCAGTCGGGCTGTGGATAGAATGGGGAAAGGGCATCATGCGAATAGAAATAATAGGCATGATGGGCATAATAGTCAGGGAACGCCTGCACGGGCGGATAATGCAATAAATCAAACACCAACAGAACGGTATAATAGGCAACAGCATTATGGAGGAAGTCAAACGGATAGCCCTGCTGCTAGGGCTGCGAGACAAGCAGGTGAGGGGCAACCATGTCCAAATTGTGGGCAAATTCAAAGAAGCGGAACAAACACTGCCCCAAGTCCACAACACGAACCACCACTTTCTCAGCATTATTATGACCATGGAGGGCATGCGATGAGCCGTGAAGAAAGGATTAAACATGCACAAGAAAGTATTAACGGTACTCAATGTCTTACATGTCAACGTAGAGAAGGAGCAAAGATGTCTAGATATTCAAGAAAACAGGCTAAAAAACATGGACTATAATTTCAAAGTATTACAACATATTAGTGATTTTTGGGTTGGGTGTGAAATTAAAGGATTTACTTGGAATCATGGAAAAATAATCAATGAATTACCTAGTTTCCATGTATTTAGAATTTCGCCCAAGAAAGAAAATGAGCCTTGGATTTATATTAGTTCTGGTATTGGAGAAATAATTGGGAGAGAATTTGTTATTAGTAGCCCAGTAGAAACGCATGAACATATTGAAACGTTAGTAATGTTAGCATCTGCGTGTTTCAATAAAGTAGTTGATGTTCATATTGGTAAAGTGATAAATATTGGACGACCGTGGCTTGAAGGGTCTCAATTTTCCAATCTTTTAATATCTCTACCATACCCTTATGGCAGAAAGTTAGAAATTATGGATACCATTCAATTTTTATGGCTTTTACCTATTTCCGATAAAGAAAAAGAATTTTTATATTCCCATTCGCTAGATGAATTAGAAACTTTATTTGATGAATATGGAATTGACTACTTAAACCCAAACAGAAAATCTGTGATTTGATAATAAATTGTTTATTTCTAACAACCATAGACAAGCAGCCTGAAAACCAAAATCCCATTTTCAGGCTGCCTTATTGTGAAAACTAACTATCGTAATCTTATCTATCACAGCAAAATAGAAAGTAAAAATGGAAGAAAAATTTTTGTTTTACATTAAGTTAGCTGGAAAATATGAAGCAACGGGCAACACAAGACATTACTCAAATGATGCCCTATTGCCCGCACCTGCCGAACTTCGCATTATGCAATATTCAGATGATAGCGGATTTTACTTACTCTATTTTGATGAAACAGGAAAAGAGCAAACAGATACTTTTCACGACACGCTTCAACAAGCATTTCATCAAGCGGAGTTTGAATTTGGTGTAAAAGAGCATGATTGGATAAAGCAGGCGTAAATAGTTTGAAAACTCAACGTGCAATTAACATAAATTAAATGGCGGTATTCTAAAAAATATGCTATTACAAACCGTCAAGTGATTAATTTTTCATTTCTATGATGCAAAATTTTCTACAAAAATAGCAAAATTTACCAAACTATTTTTGCCTGAAAAATAGGCAGCATACTTTTTGGGACAACGCCCAAATATTTACACCAATCCCGCTGCTTGGAAAAATTGGCGATAGGCTTCGGCTTTTTTGGCGAGGCTTAACGGATAGGCGCGGGAGGTGGAGGGCAGGCGGGTAAGTTGCAGTTGTCGCTCGCCGCAGGGGTAGGCGATGGTTTCGCCTGTTTTAGGCAGCTTGGTTTTGCTGGGCAGCTTGCCGATTAACACTTCGGTGGCTTTGCCGCCTGTGGTGCCGATGCGGCGCACGTTGGGCATTTGCGCGAGGATGGCGGGCAAATCCACGCTTTCTACAATTTGCAAAAAATCATCCGAGGCGTTGCCGTGCTGGCGGATGGCTTTGAACACGGTGGGGCAGGAGGCAATGCCGCGTTCCCATAAAAAGGCTTTGATTTTGTCGGCATCAAAATGCTTGCCTGAGGCAGCCTGAAAATGGCTGGGGTCGTCAAAAAACACGATGCCATACACGCGCCACATATCGTTTTGAAAATTGGGATAGTGAAACGCCATGCTGCGTTTGTCGGCAGGTGGGGGGAAGGTGCCCATCAGCATCACGCTGGCGTGCGGTGGGAGAAAGGGCGGAAAGGGGAGGGATTCAACGATGGGAGCGTTTTCGGGGATGTTTTGCATTTTCAGGCTGCCTTTTGGTTAGGATGGGGTTGTTAAGGATGATGTTTTAGGTTGGATAGGGGATCAATGGTTTAGGGTTACTTTGCAGCAGCCTGAAACGTGCGTTTGCTGTTTTAGCTTTGCCACTCCGCTAAGCAGGCTGCCTTTTACTCATTTTACGCATGGCTTACAACGCTGTAAACACCAACAAATCGCTAAATTCTGCCAACATATTCTTGTTTTTTCCGACACAAATAAACAACCCACCTGTTGCCTGTGCCGTAGTGGAAATTGGATGGGGCATCGCAGGAATGCGCCCATTCGTCATCGCTCGTTTTTTGGAAATGCAGCTGCGCACCGGATTCAATCAGCCATTTGGCTGATATTACTTCAGTTTGTATAGTACGTTAATGTTATTTAACGGAAATCTGTGGCATAAGCCATAAACGGTAGTAGATAATTGGGTAGGTATTATATATTTTTATTTCGGTTTGTTATAACACCGCCGCTCACTCTTCCCATTCATTTTCCACACTCATCCCCCTCTCCTTAACCAACCTTAAATACGCCATCAAAAACTTATATCGCGCTTCGGCTAATTTTTGCTCAGCTTGGCTCACAGCCTGCTGCGCTTGTATGACTTCTAGCTGGTTACGGATGCCGTATTGTTGCCCTGTTTGAGTTGATTTGAGTTTAAGTTTGCTGCTTTTTAACACGCGCTCTTGCGCCATGATTTGATATTGAGCAGCATTGCTTTCGGTATAGGCTTGGCGGACGGCAAGTTTAATTTTATGTTCGGTCGAAACAAGTTGCGCGTGGGTGGCCTCATACTGTGTATTGGCTTCGCGGATTTTGCTGCGTAGTTCGCCACCTGTATAAAGCGGCATACTCAGTTGCACAGATGCGGTCATGCCTTTGCCACGATAACGGTAGTCGTTATTTTGGGCGGATGATGTGTATAGATGGTTTTGATAACTGATGTTGGCAGTAAGCGTGGGCAGGCGGCTGGCTTTGGTGGCGGTTAGGGTTTTTTCACTGCTTTGGGTAATGGCAAGTTGCATTTTGTATTCGAGATTGTGTTGCAAGGCTAGGCTTTGTCATTACTCTAAACTGCGTTGTTTGAGCTTGGGTTGGTAGTGTGTGATGATATTGCTGGTTTTAATGGGCGAAATGTTTTGGCTGTCTAGCCCTGTGTAGTCGTTAAGCTGATTTTCTAAAGGTTATGGCAACGATGCAGTCTATGATTTATCTGGATAATCTACATTGCAATTTATCGATGTAAATTTTGCTGAGGTGCAATTCCGTAGAGAAAGCGATGATCTTGTCTTATTTGGTTACAATGATAATGACTCTGTCCGTTTACGGAATTACATGAGCAGCAGCTACTGGAATGACAGCGTATTCCAATTTGCCGATAAAACTATAACTACTGCCGATTTAATGAAAAATGGGCTGGTATTGCAAGGTAACGATACCGATGAGTCCATCTATCTATGGCTGGTCTGGACGTAATGAAATTTATGCTGCGGCTGGTAACGATAGAATCATAGCTTATGGTAGCAATGATATTTTAGATGGCGGCATGGGCAACGATTATCTTGCTGGTGGTGCGGGCAATGATACCTATGTATTCAACCAAGGCTTCGGTCAAGATACGGTTTATGGTTATGGTAGCGGCGATAAGAATGTTTTGCAATTCAATGACATCAATGTTGCTGATATTTCGGCTCAAAAATCGGGCAGTGATTTGCTTCTAACAGCGACAGATGGCAGCAGCGTAAAAATGCAAAATTACTTCTATGGCACAAGCTATGGTGCTGAATCGTTTGTATTTAACGATGGCACGATAAACCGCGCTGATATAGATGCTTATTTCGCCAAAGCAAGTAATAATCTTGTGCAATCTATGGCTTCGTTTGGTGTGCAGAATGAGGCTACTTCTGCTTCTATATCAGACAATACGGTTATGAATTTGCTTGTTTGACTACATCTGCAATGTCATGATGATTTAATTGTTGTAATATTAAGAACCTGTATTAACACAGCATAGTCTATGTAAATACAGGTTCTAAAATTTTGTGCTGCCATAAATTTACATTTTAAATGGATTTGGAAAATTTAAAGAAAGACTAGATGAGTTATCATCAAACCTTTTCTGATTCAATAGAGATATCCCATGCTCAACTTCACCCTACACAAAAAAAACGGCTACGCCCGCCGCGCCACCGTGGAGCTAAACCACGGCAGAATAGAAACCCCCGTGTTTATGCCCGTTGGCACATACGGCTCGGTTAAAGCCATGACGCCGCAAAATCTGCACGACATCAACGCGCAAATCATCTTGGGCAACACCTATCATCTCTGGCTGCGCCCCGGATTAGAAGTGATAGAACAATTTGGCGGGCTGCACGACTTTATCGGCTGGAACAAGCCCATTTTGACCGATTCTGGCGGCTTCCAAGTATTTTCGCTATCCGATATGCGCAAGCTCACCGAAGAGGGCTGCACCTTCAAAAGCCCGATTAACGGCGACAAACTCTTCCTATCGCCCGAAATTTCCATGCAAATCCAAACCGTGCTCAATTCCGACATCGTCATGCAATTAGACGAATGCACCGAGGGCAACGCCTGCCACGCCGAAGCGCAAAAATCGCTGCAAATGAGCCTGCGCTGGGCAGAGCGCAGCAAACGCGCGTTTGAAGATTTACGCAATCCCAACGCGCTGTTTGGCATTATTCAAGGCGCGATGTATGAAGATTTGCGCGAAGAATCGCTGCGCGGGCTGGAAGACATTGGCTTCAAAGGCATTGCCATTGGCGGGTTGAGCGTGGGCGAACCCAAGCCCGAAATGTACCGCATGCTCCGCGCGCTCGCCCCCATGCTGCCCGAACACAAACCGCATTATTTAATGGGTGTCGGCACGCCCGAAGACTTGGTGTACGGCGTGGCGCACGGCGTGGACATGTTCGACTGCGTGATGCCCACCCGCAACGCCCGCAACGGCTGGCTGTTCACCCGTTTTGGCGACCTCAAAATCCGCAATGCCAAGCACCGCCACGACAAACGCCCGCTTGACGAAAGCTGTACCTGCTACGCCTGCCAACACTTCAGCCGCAGCTACCTGCACCACTTGGACAAAGTCGGCGAAATCCTCGGCGCGCAACTGTGCACCATCCACAACCTGCATTTTTATCAAGTGATTATGGCGGAAATGCGCGAAGCCATCGAGCAAGGCAGATTCGCCGATTGGCAGGCTCGGTTTCATGAGAACAGGGCGAGGGGGACGGATTGAGGGTGCAGGCTGCCTGAAAACATTCCGGCTGTTTGAAAAACCAGATTAACCAAAAAAACCCGTGCATTGCATCGCCATGAAATACCGCATATTGTTATCGGCAATACTGCTTTCTGCATCCATATCGCCGCAAGCCAGCATCACTACCTTTATGGATGGGGAAACCTGTTATACGCGTATTGATGTAAAAAAAGAAGTGAGGCAAACCGACCCTTATCCGTCATGGTTACCCGTTTGGCTGCCGGACTGGTTATGGGATTGGCTGATAACGAAAAAAGTCATGCTGTATGCCAATCAAAAATATCCGTGTAATGTGGTGCAAAACCACGGTTTTATTTCGGTGGACGAACAGGGGAATGAACACAGCCCCGGCGTACTCATTGAATATATGCTGGATAACGGGGTGGTTTTTATGCTGAACGGACGAGAGGATATTTCAAAAAATTCAAACGGTGATAGAACCATTTCATTTTATCCCACGCTAAATGGCGAACCGCTGGATATGGCGGATACGGAAATGGAAGGGGATTTTGTCTGCTTCCGTACAAAAAAAGATGATTTGTGTGTGGGGAGAAACACCCTGCTGCCGATATATCTGCCGGATTGATTTCCGAGTTTCCCACCGTCCGATTGGAGATGCGTTAATTCGTTTGGTTGCGATGAGCGTATTTTCAACAATGAAAGGCAGCCTGAAAACGCATCAAACCGTTTTCAGGCTGCCTTATGCTTGTTTCCCTCAACCACACAACATAGGAGAGCATCATGTCTAACAGCGACAAAAAAAGCCAAACAGGTCATCACTTTCTCGCCCAACTCGGCAAAACCCGCCTGCGCCCCGGCGGTCGCCGCGCCACCGATTGGCTAATTAAGCAAGCGCAGTTCATGCCGCAAACGCAAGTGCTGGAAGTGGCGTGCAATATGGCGACCACCGCCATCGGCTTGGCGCAACGCTTCGGCTGCCACATCAACGGCGTAGATTTGGATAACCACGCGCTGGAAAAAGCCGAGCGCAACATCGCCGCTGCGGGTTTGTCATCGCTGGTTCAAGTGCAACACGCCAACGCCACCGCGCTGCCCTTCCCCGACAACAGCTTTGACGTGGTCATCAACGAAGCCATGCTCACCATGCTGCCCGTTGCCAACAAGCAAGCCGCGATTACCGAATATTTCCGCGTGTTGAAGCCCAACGGCGTGCTGCTCACGCACGATGTGGTGGTGAGCGACAACGACAGCGAAGCGATTGTGGAACGCCTGCGCGACACAATTAAAGTGAAAGTTACCCCGCTCACCGAAAGCGGCTGGCAAGATTTGTTCCAACAAGGCGGCTTTGTGGATTTGAAAACCCTACGCGGCGGCATGACGCTGCTTTCGCCCGCTGGCTTGATTCACGATGAAGGCTGGCTGCGCACGTTTAAAATTATCCGCAACGCGCTCAAAGCAGAAAACCGCGAAACGTTTAAACGAATGTTCCGCACGTTTAACGACCCCGCGCAGAGTATGGGGTTTATTGCCGTTTGTAGCAAAAAACCAAAATAGAAAGCCTAGTTAAACAATAAGATATAGGCAGCCTGAAAACCATTTTCAGGCTGCCTCAACACGCCAAATCCGTATAGCAACGATTACCGCTGCCATTCAATCAAATTGAGCGTGATGAGGCAGCAGCGTCATAGCCCCGCAAACCCGTTTTCAGGCTGCCTTTATCCAAACTGACATCCATAAACAGGAACGCGCCATGCAACCCGTTGAAACTCAACGATATTCCAGACGAAATCTTCCTAGAAGACATCGCCGAGCTAACCGAGCATTTTCCCATTGAGTTTCCCCAATCGTTCAAAATCCTGTGCGAATGTCTTAACGCCGATAGCAGCGATGTGCTGATTACCGATTTTGTGGAAGACGAAAACGATGCCGAAACATACGAAGGCTTTGCCTACGGCCGCCGCAAAAAAATGTATGCCTATTTGTTTGACCACGACCGCGTGCAGATTAACGAAGTGGCGATAGACAGCCTAACCATGCGCGATACATTTAGCTTGCGCGTGTTGCATTTGCTGTAAGAAAGGCAGCCTGAAAACGTATTTTAAGATGCTGTTTTAGCTTCGCTGAAACTCGCTGCGCTCGTTTTCAGGCTGCTTTTATTCAACCAACCATCCATAAACGGAACGTGCGATGCAATCCGATACTCCAGATGAAGTTTCTTTAATTTCAGAAGGCATCACCCAGCTAACCGAGCTTTTCACCATTTGCGTTCCCCAACCGCATAGCCATATCCAAGCGCAGATTTTGGTGGAAACGTGAAGAGGTGATGATGTGGTTAGAACGAAACCAAGAAAAGCACGTGGCTGCATGAAAAAAGGAGTGTTCCAATCGGAACACTCCTTATCGTAAAAACATATTTGCACTAAATTGATTGCAATTTATTGTATGCCTTGGTGATGGAGAGACTCATACTCACTTCGCAATGTGATGTTTTTAAATAATAAAAAACAAGTCAAAAAAATTCATACCCCCAAAAATACCCCCATTTTGCACAAGTCAAAATTTTGCTGCCCATGCCTGAAAAGCTGATGTGCCTAAATTTTAAGCAATGAATGCCGTTTAGCAATTTATGCTAATTTTCCCTGTTTGGCGTTTTTGAAAAATAGGGGGGCAAAAATTTCACTGCGCTATATATAACGCAAAAACGTGAATTTTAGTGGGAATGTGGGAATTTTGGCTTAAATGTTTGATTTTAGGCTTAAAAAAATTCCCACTCAATTCCCACTATTCCCACTGAATTGTAAAGATATTGTTTAGTTCATTGTTTTTAAATGTTAAATATTGTGTTAATTTGGTGGGAACAGTGGGAATTTGTTTAAAATCAAATTGATATTGGCTAAAAATGGCTGTTTTTTGCCCTAAAAAAGCGGGAAAATTCCCACTCAATTCCCACTGGTGGGATTTTTGTTGGCAGCTCGCCGCTGGATGATGCCCTGTTTTTGCGTGTGGCTTGTGATTTTGGATTGCATGGTTTGCGCAATTTTATTGCGTAGAATGTGAAATATTGTGTGATTTACGCAATTTTATTGTTTTGGTGCAAAATAAAAGGCAGCCATTTTCAGGCTGCCTTAAAGGGGTTTTATGCGTAAGCGGGAATGATTTTGGGCGGCTCTTTTTGGGATGCCTGCCATAAATCATAATCGGCTTGCTGGTGTAGCCAGCTTTCGGGGCTGGGGCTGTCGTTGCCTAGCCATGTGTGAAGCCTAATCGCCATATCGGCGGAAATGCCTGTTTTGCCGTTGAGTAGGCGCGATAGGGTTACGCGGGATATGCCTAACTGTTTGGCGGCTTGGGTTACGCTAATACCAAGCGCGGGTAGTATGTCTTCTCGTATGGTTTCGGCGGGGTGGGTTGTGCATTTTCAGGCGGTGTTTCATTTAAATAATCGCTTCAATGCCCTTGTTTTTAACCAGTGTAAGCAGTTTCAATGCTGTTCCGCTGGGTTTTTTTATGCCCCGCTCCCAATCTGAAACTTGGTTTTTGCTAATGTTGAGATGAATGGCAAAGGCGGCTTGTGTAAGCTGCTCTTTTTCGCGTATGGCTCGGATTTCGTCGCCTGTTAGCGGCTTGGCACGAGTTAAGCAGGCTTCGTCAAAGTGTTTCATTTTTTCGTCTGATAGTAAGCCCGCTTGGTGTAAATCTTGTGCGGTCTCGTGTATCGCGCCCATTAGTTCGCTTTTGTATTTCATGGTTCTATCTCCGTTAATGCGCCTGTCAATAATGCTTGCTCTATTTGTTCAGGCGTATAGGCAAGCAGGGTGGTTGCTAATTCTTTCATTTCTGCCAGTTCGCGGCGGTCTATGTTATCGTTCTTGGCAAAGCAGTAAACGAAAAAGGCGCGCCTTGCTTGAAAAGTATGATGCTGCGATAACCGCTGCTCTTGCCTTGTCCTTGACGGGCGATGCGCTGTTTAATCACGCCACTGCCTAAATCTGCGTCTATTAGCCCGTTATCTGCTCGTTGCACGGCTTCGCGCAAGTCGGCATCTGTTATGCCTTGCTTGGTGGCGTAGCGGTTCATGTATCTGTTTTTGAATATTCGCATGATGCCCCTTTTGTAATGCTTAGCATTATATGGCTGCTTGTTTGGTCGCGCAAGGCGAATTAAGTAACATCTTAGGCGGTTTGAATTTTCCGACATCTTAGAAAAAAACACACCAGCTTTGCGGCTGGTGTTTGGGTTTATTTGGGCTCTGCTCGCACAATGTAAAAGCTGCCTGCCATACCGCTCCTTTTGTGGGTGTAGCGCATTTTGTCGCCTTCGTAGCGTTCTACTAGCCAGCCTTGCTTAAACAGCGTGGCAGCGGCTTTGGGCAGCTCTTTGCCTTTGGCAATTTCGTTAGCAAATACGGGCTTGATTATCCAGTAGCGCATAATGCCGTCGTCTAGGTTTTCGCGCTTGTAGCCTGCGTGGTTGCGGTCGGTTTGCATGGCGTTATCCCATGATACAAAGCGGGGGCTGTCGCCGTATTGCTGGATAAAGTCTATTAGGGTTTCTACTAGCTTTTTCTCCTCGCGGCTGCCTGTGCCATTTTCCTCTAACCAGTCTTCAAAGCATTGCTGTATGCCTGCTGCGCCTACACCAGCGGGCAGCCCTGTTATTTCGCTTGCCAGTTCTAGCGCAGCGGCGGCTAGGGCAAAGCGGCGGGCTACGGTGAGGGCTTGTCCGTTTAGGTTGGGCGGTAGGAATAAATCGCGGGCGGCGCGGATGGTTTCGGGGGCAAGGCTTTGGATTTTTTCTAGCCATGCTCTGCCTGCTGTGCCATGTTGTTGCGCCATGTGGTCTAGTAGGTAGTCGGATAATGCCGCGCCGTTGGCAAAGCCGTGTAGGGTTTCGTAGATGCCGTATTGCTTGCTTGCTGGGATGCTGGGTAGGCGCACGGCTTGCCCTGCTTCCCATTCTTTGCCGTTCTTTGCCATGTAGGCATCTAGGGCATATTCGCCCGTTGAAAACAGTAGGATGCGCCATTCTGTTATCTCTCTGTTGCCGCCGTCTTTTGCGCCTTGTATTTTGCTTTTGCCGTCGATGATGCTGTATGCGGTATCGCTCACTATATGGGCTTTGGCTTGCCCGATTTCGTCTAGCACTAGCAAGTTGTCGTTGCTTGCTAGGGCGATGTTGTCAAAGCCGTAGCCTGTGCCTTTCCATGCCATTTTTAGGCTTTCAGGCTGCCCCCATACGGATAGGGCGACTAGGGCGGCGGTGGTTTTGCCATCGCGTGAGTTGCCGTAGATGTGAAAGCCGCCGCCTGCTTCGTGTATCTTGCTCAATAGGGGGGCGGCTAGGGCGGTGCCTAGTGCCAAGCAAAGGCGGCTGTTGCCTGCGGCATAGCGGGCGATGTGTTGCTGCCAGTCTTTCAGGCTGCCTGAAATGTTGTAGCCTTTGGCGCGGCTGGTGTCGCCGTTGTAGATAATGGGGGCGTTGGGGGCGATGATTTCGCCGTTGGCTAGGATATAGGCGTTATCATGCCAGCCTGTTTTGTTGGTTACGGTGTAGGGGGTTTTTGCGCCTTGGGTTTGTAGGTAGTCTGCCAGTAGTTCGCGCTTGCGTCGCCCTGAAAATATGGTGATGCCGCGCTTTTGTAGCATCTGCCAGCCTGCGTTTGCGCCTATTTGCTCGCTGGGTAGGGCGAAGGTGCAGCTCTTGCGGCTGTTGGCATCTTGATAGCGGATAATGCGATAGTATGCGCCGTTTGTGTCTTTGCCTGTGCCTACAATATCCATGCAATCGGCTAGGGGCATATCGTGGGGTTCTAGTTGCTCGTCTTTGGCTTTGTATTCGCGCCAGTAGATGCCGCTGGGGGTGATGTGAAAGCCGTTTTGGGGCTTGTAGTCTTTGGGTTCGTAGGCTGCTGGTGTATAATGCTTCATCTCTTTCATTTTTTGGAATCCTTGTATTTAGGGAAAACGTGGATAGGCAGCTTTTTCAGGCTGCCTCTTTTTTGTCTTCAAATTGCGGGGCATCTTGGCGGGCGGCTCGCAGGGCGGCTAGTTCTAGCTCCCATTGTGCGTTTTCAGGCTGCCATGTTTCGGGTGGTTCTATGCTTTCAGGCTGCCAGTAGGTGGGGCGGGCGATTTTGATTTGCATGGGCTGCTTTTTGCGGGTGGGCATTTGCTGGGTGATGAGGTAGTCTTGGTAGTCGGAAAAGTGGGCAAGCAGGCGGGGGATTAGGCGGGCTTCCATTTGGGCTAAAAATTCGTTTTCGCGTTGCAAAAGTTGTAGCTCTTGCCGTAGCTCGTCTAGCTCGTTGGCTTGTTCATTCTCTTGCGCTTTGTGGTGGGCGGCGCGGAAAAGCAGCCATAGCACGCTGCTTAATGCGGCGATAAAAAGGGCGATACCTTGCATGGTTTCCTTTCTACCCTACCCTATCGCTGTTTTCTCTCTCTTTTGCCCTTTTTGCGTGTGTTGGCAAGGGGCGATAGGGTAGGGCGTTTACTGGATTTTTAGTAAATGGGTTTTGGGGTGGTTTCCAAGCTTCGGAAAATGCCTAGGCAAACCTAAATGATTGTTTAATAGGGCTTCATTTTTTGCTGCTTTGCTGCGCCCAAATGTGGGCTTACGCGAAAAATCAATGGGTTAGTATCCCCACATTTGGGGCGGTTAAAACGCATCCAAATTTGGATTAAATTTGGGCTGGTGTTTTAGCCAGCGATTTTGGGAATTTCCGAAAACGGTTTTTTGGGATTTTCCAAAAAAGGGGCTGTTGGCTACTGGTGTAGGCGGCTAGATTGTTTTTTAGGCATGGCTTGTGGGCGTGATGTTTAGCCCGTTTGGCAGCGGCTAGGGCGGTAGGTGCTGGTGTATGGCTTGGTGGCGCGTGGGGGTTGTCCGTAAGCGGGGCAAACTGGGCGATGATGCGCTCGGCTTGCCGTTTTGGGCTTGGCTCATGGCTCGCCCCTGTGGTTTAGCTCGTCTAGGGCATCCCATCCTTGCGTTTCAGGCTGCCATAGCTTAACGGCGATGCCTGCCCTTATGGCGCGGTTGGCTAGGGTTTCGGCGGCTTGCATTCCTATGGGGCGCGGGGTGTCGTTGTCGGCGATTATCCATAGCTCGTTTATGCTGTTAGGCAACACTAGCGATGCCATGCCGTTTGCGCTTAATGCTGCCCATACGGGCGGGCAGTTGGGCAATAGTTCGCGGGCGGCTAGGGCGGTTTCTATGCCTTCTGCTACTGCCAGTCGATTATTTTGTATGGGGTAAAGTTGCACGGCTGCGCCTGTGAGTGCGCCGCTGTATCGTGTTTGCATCTTTTTGGCGGGCAGCGGCTCGCCTGTTTGTGGGTGTTTGATGGCGAGTTTGTGCCATGTGCCCTGTTGTAGGTAGGTGCAATGCAGCCCTTGCAATGTGCCGTCTAGTTGGGTGATGGCGGCAATCATGGCGGGGCGGTTGCCCATATGCATAGGCTCGCTATCGTGGTGCGTCCAGTAGGGCAAGGCGGGGTGGTAGCGTATTTGGGGATAATCGGGCAGCGATAGCCCGCGCTGGTGTAGGTATTGCACGGCGGGGCTGTCTGCGGTAAGCGGTTGAGCTTGCTCCAAGATGCTTAACAGCTTGGCTTGCTTGTCGCGGGGCTTCTCTTGCGTTTTGGCGGGGGTTGGGGCGTTTACCCATCCTGTGCCTAGATAGCTCTCTACGATGCTCGCAGCGTGTTTAAAATCGCAATGCAGCAAGTTCATTACAAGGCGAAAGCCGTCGCCTGCGCCGCATTGGTTGCAAATGAATGTGCCATAGCCGTCTTTGTCGTCAAAGCGAAAGCGGTCTTTGCCGCCGCAACATGGGCAAGGCTGGTGTTTGTTTTTCAGGCTGCCTGAAATGCCTAGACTGCCTAGGATGCCTTGCCAGTGATGGCGGGCGCGTTCTCGTAGTTCATTCATGGCTGCCCCCTTTGATTAGGCTGTATCGCCCACGCTTGATGGTTTTGCCGTGTTTGTTGGTGTGCTTTTCCATGATGCAAGCGATGTTGTAGCCTGCGGCGCGTATTTCGTTGATGCGGGCGGTAAAAGCCATAATGCCCATTTGCGCGGCTTCGTGGTGGGTTAGCGTGTTGCCAGCGGCTAGGATGGCTAGGATTTCGCTATTTTGGCTGTTGGCTTTGAATTTCATGGCTGCTCTCCTTTTTTGCATTTCTCTATCATGGCTCGCAAGGCGGCGATGCCTTCGCGCTTGCGGGCGATGTTGTCTTTTAGGGCGGCAATGCCCTGCTCTGTAATGCGCGCTTGGCTAAATATGCCGTCGGCGTTGATGCCGTTAAGCTGTATCATGTTGCCCTCGGCGATGGCTCGGCTGCTTGCGCGGGCGTGGTTGCCTTTGCTTATCCAGCCCAAAGACACCAGCAATCCAATTAGGGCGGTGGGTTGGATGCCTAGCCGTTCGGCGGCGGCGCGGATGCCGTAGGATTTAATTGTTTCCATTGCGTTTCCTTTGTAAACAATGGGTTGTGCAAGTGGTATGGGTGTGGCAAGCCCTGCCCTCTTTTTTTGAGGGCAAGGGCTTTGGCTGGTGTTAATCGCTGTATGGGGTTTTTTCGGGAATGTTTGAGATGTCTGCGCCTTGTAGACGGTAGAACAAGGCTTCTTCTATGTTGAATAGCTCGTTGTTGGCGGAAAGGTTGTAAGTCTCTTCTAAAAAATCGCTGCGCAAGTCTTGGCACATTTCCAGCGCATGGGCGATGGCATCCGTGTTGATGCGTTGTTTAATGCTGTGCTTTTGCACGTTGATTTTTTCAAACAAGAGGGCTTGCAATACGTTTTGAATGTGATGCAGTTTTTGCAGTTGGAAGTTGGTTAGGGTTTCAAACTTCCATAGCGTGTTTACTGCGTCGTTGGCAAGCGTTTTGATTTCTGCTGCGCGGTCGTTTTGATTTGCTGATTGGTTTTGAAGGTTTTGAGATTGCATTTTCATGCTCCTGTATAAATTTGAGAGTGTTTGAGATTGCCCCAAATGGGGCGGCGGTGCTCTCTCTGGTATACAGTCCAGCCCGCGCCTTACGGTTGGCGGACACCGCCTTTAACTTTGATAGGTGCATGATTTGCATATCAGGCAGCCTGAAAGATATAGGCGTGAAAAAATGGCGGTTACGCTGCCATTTGTGCGCTGTATATGTGTTGAGAGAGGCTTGTACTGTATCTCTGCGCTCTCGTGTTGTCAAATGGGTTTTGCTGGTGTTGGGCTAGTGTTCTGTTTTGGTTGTGAAAAAATCTTGTTGTGAGATGTTGTTAGGCTATCTTGGCTTGATGCTCGCCAGCGTGAAAAGCAATAGGGCAATTAGGGCTAGGGTTGGATTCATGGTTTGCTTTCTGCCAGTAGGGGCTTGCCGTATTGCCGCATGAAGTCTTGTGCGGCTTGTTTGGCTGCGTGATATGCCTGTTTGTCGTTGCCGCCTTGCCGTAGGATGTTATCGGCGGCGGTCTTTTCAATGCCACATAAAACTGCCAGCAGTTGCTTTTGTTTTTTGTTCAGGCGGTTGCGGCTGTGGGCGGGAATGCCTAGTAGCTTGTTATTCAGTTTTTCAAGCCAAACATGGCACGCGCCTTTGGGTGCGCTGCTCCCGCGCTGTTGTGCTGCTGCTTCCATGTGGGCGGCGGTATCGTGTAGCTCGTGATAAGCGTCTAGGTAGCCTGCTTGGGCGTTAATCAGATGCCTTGCAGCGGCAAAGGCTTTCACAATGGCTTGCTTGGCGGCGACTGCCTGCGGGGTATTGCGCGATAGGGTTATGGCAAAAATAAATTGGTCTTCGTTTAGCATGGCAAACTTTTCAGGTCGCCCGCCTTTCGTGCCTTTGCTAGGTTTCCTGATTTCAAATCGGAAAACCCCAAAGGCTGCTAATTCCGCTTGGTAGGTTTCTAGTGTTTTAATCAAGCTCTCGTGTTGGATGCCTAGTGCGGTGGCAATAATGCGGCTATCTATGCGGCTATCGTCGCGCTTGATGATGACGGTGATACTGTTTTCGGTTACGGTGAGTTTGTTCATGGTTTGCTCCACACAAAGGGCAGTTCGCGCTGTAAGGCGGCTAGGGCAAGCTCGTTGCGTTGCTTTTCCAGCTTGCGGGTGTATAGGCTCTTGCCTGCTTGGCTGCCCCTCTGGAATGATGCGGCTTCGTGGGCTTCTAGCTCTGCCATTTCGCGGCGGATTTCGTCTTGCTTGGCAATGCCTGTTGTCCAGTAGCTCCATAGGGCGGCTTCGCTTTCTGCTTGATAGCGTTCTACGTTGGCGCGGATGGCGGGGGCTACTTTTCGGGGGTTGATGCTCAACAGCCATGCGGGCAGTTTTTCCAGTGGTAGGCAAAGCATTTCGCGCTGTTTGCCGTCTAGGGCTACTGTATTCAAGATGACTACGGTTGAAGCAAAGCGGTTTTGTAGCTTGCGTTGTTGGCTGCCCCAAAACAAGCCCATACCATCCACAATGGGGCGCATGGCTACATAGGGCTTGCCGTCTGCGTCTATCAAGCAAAGGGGTTTGTTGTGAAAGGGAATGCGGATTAGGGTGTTCATGTGGTCTTCTCCTGTGAAAAGTGTTGCTGGTGTTTTAAACCGTGCGGCAATGCCCCTAGATTGCGCTAGGATGGCATTTAAAAGCATGGGTGCTACATCTTCTACATTTTTCACTCAATCGCAATATACGCGCTTCCTAGTTGGCTTTATGGCGATTTTGATTTAAATCAAGTTTTAGCGGTACATTCTGCCAGTAAGCAACACACCAGCAATGAGACTACTGGGGCTTATGTGGATGGTTACGCGTTGGGCTTGTTATGGCTTTGTTCAAAAAGTGCTTTGGCTCGTTGCTGCTCGCGTGGCAATGGGCTTTTTTGCTGTTTTGGGTGTGGGGTTTTTTAACAATATAAAAAAGGGGGTGTTCGCGTATGTGGATGCCTTTTTAACCCCATGCAAAGGGGCGTTTGAAAAAACAACCCCATGCAAGGTTTGAAACTTCAATCCCATGCAATCCCTTTTCAGGCTGCCAACAAGGCAGCCATTTTTTTGTATAGCGGGGCTTCTTTGTCTTCCAGCATGAAGTAAATCAAGTCGGGCGCATCTTTCTGCTGCTCGGCGATGGCGCGGTGGGCGGCTTTTTTGGTGGGGAAGTAGCCTAGCGGGGTAAAGGTGTAGATGTTGTCGCCTGTGGGCAGCCCTATGATGGTTAGGTTGGGTTTGGGTGGGCGTTGCTTTTTGGGCGTGGGTTTTGTATTTTGGGTGGCTGGTGTTTTCATAGTTTTTACTCCTTGTTTTCCTTTTGGGCGGCAAGCCATGCGTCTAGGTCGCTTTTGTGGATGCCTACGGCTCGCGCGGCTAGCTTGAATGGTTTGGGGAATGCGGGGTCGTAGCGGCGGTTTTTGGGGTTGGTTTTCGCCCATAGGGTTGCTACGGAAAATCCGCAATAGGCGGCGGCTTGTTTGGGGCGTAGGATGTTCATGCGTTGTCCTTTTTAGCTTGCTCTGCTATCCAGTTTTTGACTTCGCCTGCTAGGTAAAACGTGCCGCGCGTGCCTGCGATGCGGCGGGATTGGGGGAATAGCCCTTGCGCTTCCAAGCGGCGGATTTGGCTGCGGGATAGCGGGATGATGCCCCTGCGCTTGCGTGCTTTGCTGGTTTCTAGCTCGGAAATGGCGATTTGGGTGTGGGGCGGTAGGGTAGTGATGTCTAGCATGGTGTTTGCTCCTTGTTGCTGTTGGTTGCTGGTGTGTGCATAGATACACTTACTCGACCGCCGCAATTCAAAAACCAGCAACCCACAAAAAAACGGCTACCCCCTAAAACCTAGAATTTAACAACCTTTCAAAACGGTTAAACCCCCTTTTCCTTACAGGGGTTTAACCGTTTTTTTGTTGCCTTAACCCCATCACGATAAGCAACAATGCAC
>CAJPSG010000001.1 GCA_905373195.1 Kingella oralis | reverse complement strand
CGCCATATAAACAGCTTTTAACGCATGGCTTCGTGGTGGACCAAAATGGGCGCAATCTTCGGGCGAGAGAATATCGGCTTTGTCTAATTCAAACCATGCGTTGATGCCTTTTTCTTCAATTTTTTGCGCCACTTTTTCCAGCAACTCGGCGGAATTGGGGTGCAATTCGCCCGTTTCTTTGTGGGCAAAAAATGCCATCGGCGTGCCCCAATAACGCTGGCGGGAAACCACCCAGTCGGGGCGTTGCTCAATCATGGCTTGCAGGCGGGCGCGCCCCCATGCGGGGAAAAATTCGGTGTCGTCCACCGCTTTGAGCGCGGCGTTGCGCAGCGTGTTGCCTTTTTTGCCTGCTTTGTCCATGCCGATAAACCATTGCGGCGTGGCGCGGTAAATCAGCGGGGTTTTGTGCCGCCAGCAATGGGCGTAGCTGTGTTCAATTTTGCTGCTGGCAAGCAAGCGTCCTTTTTCTTCCAGCCATTCCAAAATGATGGGATTGGCTTCCCACACGGTTTTGCCTGCCACGCGCTCTACGCTGCTGACAAACCGCCCTGCGCCGTCAATGGGGTTGATGAGCTGGATGTCGTATTGCTTGCAGACAAAATAGTCTTCCAAACCATGCGCGGGCGCGGTGTGCACCAAGCCTGTACCCGCATCGGTGGTAACGTGGTCGCCGTTTAAAATGGGAATGTCGCGGTCTAGGAAGGGGTGTTTACACAGCAGATGATGCAGTTTGCTGCCTGTGGTTTCGGCCAGCACAGGGCAGCCCGAAAAGCCGTAGCGTTCCAACGCCTGCTCTGCCAAATCTTTCGCCAACACCAGTTTGCCTTTGGGCGTGTCAATCAGTTGATACACGATGTCTGCGCCTGCGGAAATGGCTTGGCTGGCGGGCAGCGTCCACGGCGTAGTCGTCCAAATCACGGCAAAGGCTTCGCCTGCGATTTCAGGCTGCCCAAACGCTTGGGCAAGCGCAGCGGTGTCTTGGAAGGGATAGGCTACGTCAATGGCGGGGGAAATTTTGTCTTTGTATTCCACTTCGGCTTCGGCCAGCGATGAGCCGCAATCCAAGCAAAATTGCACGGGTTTTTCGCCACGGAACAAATAGCCGGCGGAATAAATCTCGCCAATCATGCGCACGGTGTCGGCTTCGGTTTTGTAGTCCATGGTGCGATAGGGGTTTTCCCAATCGCCCAGCACGCCCAAACGGATAAAGTCTTTTTTCTGGCGGGCGATTTGCTCGGAAGCGTATTCGCGGCACAGCTCGCGAAAGCGGCTTGGCGGCATATCTTTGCCGTGCAGTTTTTCCACCATCACTTCAATTGGCAGTCCGTGGCAATCCCAGCCCGGAACATAAGGCGCGTCAAAACCCGCCAGCGTTTTGCTGCGGATGATGATGTCTTTCAAAATTTTGTTTACCGCGTGTCCAATGTGAATATCGCCGTTGGCGTAGGGCGGGCCATCGTGCAAAATAAATTTGGCGCGATCTCGGGCAATTTGGCGCAATTTTTGATAACGTTTTTCGTCTTGCCATTGTTTCACCCAAGCGGGTTCGCGTTTGGCAAGGTTGCCGCGCATGGGAAAGGGCGATTCGTAAAGATTAACGGTTTTGGAATAATCGGTCATGGTGTGGGCTCTGCATTAAGAAAATAAAGAATAACAGCGTTTTCAGGCTGCCTGAAAATGAAAAACAGCCATTCTACAAGCCTTTAACCATTGTGAAAAGCAAGCGGCAGCGATTGTTGGACAAGATGGGCATAGATGATTTCGTGTAAACGCAAGTTAATTTTAATTACTTCGCGCTACATTTCGCTGTAAGATGCGCACCGTTGCCGTTTGGCAATATTCAACCAATGGAGATTTACCATGAATATCAAACTCGTTTCTTTGATTGCTGTTTCTGCTGTGGCTCTGGCGGCTTGCGCGGGCAGCGAAAACCCTGCGGCAAACAACGACCCACGCGATAGCGCCATGGGCAATATGTCTATGCAGCAACAACAAGCAATGAGCCCCAAAGTGGGCGGCACCAAACGCTTTAAATGCGACAACGGCATGACCGCCACCGTGAAATATAGCAGCGGCGCAATCAATCTTGCCGTGGATACGATGGGCAAATCGGCTGTGTTGAACCAAGCGATGTCGGCATCAGGCGTGCGCTATGCGTCTAACAGCGCGTTCTATGGCAATCCTGCCGAGTGGCACGAAAAAGCAGGGCGCGAAGCCTATTTTGAATTTAGCGGCTCGGACGGCGGCGTGGTGAACACCAACTGCGTGGCGAAGTGATTGAACCGTTTGGGCGCGCTTACCCATGATTTTTTAACCGATTTTAGCTCCTGTAATATGGCGCGGAATCGGTTTTTTGATGCGCGGCGAGGTTTTAGGCAGCCTGAAAACAGATTTACCATGCAAACGTCTTAACATTTCTTAAATAAATTGATATAATTTCGCCGTTGTTCGCGTTTTAAAACGCGCAATACAAAACAATTTTCAGGCTGCCTAATAGCAGCCATTACACAAATTAGTCGGGGTGCTGCGCAAGCGGCTGAGAAAACACCCGTGAACCTGACACAGGTAATGCTGCCGTAGGAAACTAATTAAAACAACTGTTTATGTTGATTGATTAACCCACCGCCATTTGCCGTGTTGTGCAAATGGCGTTTTTTATTTTTAACAGGAGAATACCCATGAAATTTGTTCATTTTAGCGTGCTTACTTTGTCGCTGGCGTTAAGCCACGCTGCTTGGGCGCAAACGGAAGTACGGTTAGCGGTAAGCGATTCGTTTGATTTGCCCAAACCTGTGATTGCGCAATTTGAGCAGCAAAACGATGCCAAGGTTTCCATTGTGAAACTGGGCAGCGGCAATGAAATGCTCAACCGTTTAATTTTAAGCAAAAAATCGCCATTAGCTGATGCCGTATTTGGGCTGGATAACAATTCTGCCGCCAAAGCACACGCGGCAGGCATTTTGGCGGCGCAACAGCCACAAAGCAAAGCCACATCGGTTTCTTTATCGCACACCTTGGCAGTGGATTTTAGTTTCGTAACTTTAAACTATGATAAACAATGGTTTGCGAAAAACAACTTGCCTTTGCCTAAAACGCTGAATGATTTAGCACAGCCCAAATATAAAAATTTGGTTGCCGTGCCCAATCCTGCCACATCCACCCCAGGTTTGGCGTTTTTATTAGCCAATATCAGCGGTTTGGGCGAAAAAAATGCGTTTAAATGGTGGGGGCAAATGCGGCAAAATGGTGTGAAAATCACCAAAGGCTGGTCGCAAGCGTATTACACCGAGTTTACGCTCAACGGCGGTTCGCGCCCGATTATTGTCGGCTATGCCACCAGCCCTGCGGCGGAAGTGTTTTACAGCGAAGGCAAACTCAAATCGCCTAATATGGGTAACTTGTTTTTGCACGGTGGCAGCTATTTGCAAATTGAAGGCGCGGCGGTGTTAAACCAAGCCAAGCAGCCTGAAATAGCGGCAAAATTGGTGCAATATTTGCAAAGCCCTGCGGTGCAAGATTCGCTGATGACTTCCATGTGGGTTTATCCTGCGGTGAAAGGAACGAAAGCGCATCCGATTGCAACCCACGCTTCTACGCCCAAAGATGCCAAGTTGCTGCCCACGGCGCAAGTAAACAGCAAGCAAAAAGATTGGGTGGCGCAATGGACGCGCGTGGTACTCAAATAATCTGAGGCAGCCTGAAAACCGAAAACAAAAGGTATCCGTTTTGGATACCTTTTTTTGTGCGACTAATGCGCGTCGTCCCAATTTTTGCCTATACCCACTTCGGCAACCAGCGGCACATCCAGCACACCTTTGCCCACGCTTGCCATCAGCGCAGGGATGTTTTGCACAATGGTTTTCTTTTCGCTTTCAGGCACTTCCAACACCAATTCATCGTGTACTTGCATGGTTAAACGTGTTTCCAGGCTGCCTAAACGCAAGAAATTATCCACCGCAATCATGGCGCGTTTGATTAAATCGGAAGCCGTGCCTTGCATCGGCGCATTGATAGCAGCGCGTTCTGCGCCTGAGCGTGCCTGCGCATTTTTTGCGTGAATATCAGGCAGATACAACCGCCGCCCAAACAGCGTTTCCACATAGCCCAAATCTGCCGCTTGCTCTTTGGTGCGCTGCATATAATCCGCCACGCCCGTATAACGCGCAAAATAGCGTTTGATAAACATATCGGCAGATGCGTTATCAATCCCCAACGATTTTGCCAAACCATAGCTGCTCATGCCGTAAATCAAGCCAAAGTTAATCGTTTTGGCGTAACGGCGTTGCTCGGGCGTAATGTTTTCAGGCTGCATGCCAAACACTTCGGCGGCGGTGCGGCGGTGCACATCTTCACCATTTTTAAACGCTTCAATCAACGTGGTATCGCCGCTTAAATGCGCCATGATGCGCAGCTCAATTTGCGAATAGTCGGCAGACACAATCACGCTATTCTCGGGCGCAATAAACGCTCGCCGCACGCGCCGCCCTTCGCTGGTGCGGATGGGAATGTTTTGCAGATTGGGATTGTTGCTCGCCAGCCGCCCCGTAATCGCTACCGCTTGCGCGTAATTGGTGTGGACGCGGTGGGTGGTGGGGTTAATCATTTCTGGCAGCTTGTCGGTGTAGGTGGATTTTAGCTTCGCCAAACTGCGGTTTTGCAAGATAATTTTGGGCAAAGGATAATCCATCGCCAGCTGTTCCAATACCGCTTCATTGGTGGAAATGCCGCCTGTGTTGGTTTTTTTCAGCCCTTTGGTGGGAATCCCCAATTTGGCAAACAAGATTTCCTGCAACTGTTTAGGCGAATTCAAATTAAACGGCTGCCCTGCCAAATCATAGGCTTGCTGTTCCAATTCCAATAATTCTGCGCCCAATTCTGCGCTTTGCTGCGCCAACTCTACGCGGTCAATCAATACCCCATTGCGTTCCATGTGAAACAATACCTGCGCCACGGGCAATTCCATCTCTTCATACATTTTGCGCTGTTCATCGCTCATTTGCGCTTTTAAATGCGCTTCAATGCGCAAGGCAAAATCCGCATCTTGGCAAGCGTATTCCGTGGCTTGTTCCACCGCCACATCGGCAAACGAAATTTGCTTCGCGCCTTTGCCACACAGGCTTTCGTATGTAATCGTTTTCAAGCCCAGCCAACGCTGCGCCAATTCATCCAAACCATGCCCCAAATGGCTTTCTAGCACATACGAAGCCAGCATCGCATCGCCTGCAATGCCTTGTAACTGAATGCCGTGGTTCGCAAAAACGTGTTGGTCGTATTTCAAATTTTGCCCAATTTTGCGCAGCGTTTTGCTTTCCAAATACGGTTTCAGGCTGCCTAACAGCGTTTCCCAGCTTAATTGCTGCTCGGCAAAGGTGTGGTTGATGGGAATATACACCGCATCGCCCGCCGCAAAAGCCATGCTGATGCCTACCAGCTGCGCGCGCATAGGGTCTAGTGATGTGGTTTCTGTATCCAAGCCGATTTGCTGTGCCGCGGCTAATTTTTTTAGCAATTCATCCAACTGCGTTTGGGTAGTGATGGCTTGATAATTCAGCTTTTCAGGTTTGGGCGCAAGTATGATTTCAGGCTGCCTTTGCGCGTTAAATGCTGCTTGTGTGCCAATATCGTCTGCGGCAAACAAATCATCGCTTGTTCGGCTAGATAATTGATTTTCCGCTTCTTTTAGCCATGTTTTAAAACCCAATTCACGAAAATGCACCGCCAGTTGCGCCCATTTTGGCGCACCGCGCCGCAAATCATCCATGCCATTAGGTAGCTCATTGGTTAAATCCACATCGGTTTTAATCGTTACCAATTCATACGACAGCGGCAGCTGCGGCAAAGCGGCGCGCAAGTTTTCGCCAATTTTTCCTTTAAATTCATCGGCTCGCTGCATAATATTTTCCAGCGAACCAAACTCTGCCAACCATTTTGCCGCCGTTTTTTCGCCACATTTCTCCACCCCTGGCACGTTGTCCACTTTATCGCCCATCAGCGCGAGAAAATCGCGAATTTGATTAGGATGCACGCCGAATTTATTGAACACGCCCGCTTCATCCAGCGTTTCATTTTTCATGGTATTAACCAGCGTAATGCGCTCGCTCACAAGCTGCGCCATGTCTTTATCGCCTGTGGATATAATCACATTCATATCCGCACTTTCAGCCTGCTTTGCCAGCGTGCCAATCACATCATCCGCTTCTACATCATTGATTTTCAATACCTTCCAGCCCATCAATTCCACCAAATCAGGCAGCATATCGGCTTGCGGGCGCAAATCATCAGGCATGGGCGGGCGCGTGGCTTTGTAATCAGGAAACAGCGCGTAGCGGAAATTTTTGCCTTTGGCATCAAACACGCAAGCGCAATAATCATGCGGGGTTTCTGCACGCAAACGGCGCAGCATATTCAATACGCCGTAAACCGCGTTGGTTGGTGTGCCATCAGGCGCAGAAAGATGAGTCATGGCGTAAAACGCGCGATAAAGATAGGACGAGCCGTCCACCAAGAGCAAAGTTTTTGTGGTCATTTCAATAATTCAATATCAATAAAAAAGCTGCCTAAACCATTCTAGGCAGCCTGAAAATCAATTTAGGCAAACAATTTTGCAAACGCTTTTTTCAAATCATCATCGGTAAGCGGCAAGCATTTGCGAATATCCTCAAACGAGAGCGAACCCACAATTTGGTTTACTTTATGCTCTTGCGCGCCCAGTTTTGTTAATTTAGCCACCAGCATTTGCCCAACCATAGATTCCAACGCTTCTTGACCTTCGGCTGAATTCATTTTTATTCCTTTCAACTAAACAGTAAACAGCAATCATAGTGGCTTATTATAACAATAATCTGATTGATTTGTTTCACTATTTTTGTTTTCAGGCTGCCTAATAACGGCGCAATTCTTCTTGCAATGCCTGCATATTTCTAATACGGTCAGCCACTTGCATACCAAAGCGTTTAATCGCCGCATCATTTTTCGCTTTGCCCGCTTTTACCAAATTATTTTGCGCTGTTAAAAGCGCATTTTTTTCGCGGCTGATTTCTTGTTGCAACACTTCGCGCTGCGTTAATTTTTTCGGCTCGGGCAGCGAAACAATTTTGGCAAGCTGGCTGGGTATGCGCGTATTGGTGCGAAGTGCTGTCGCTTGGTTGCGCAAATTTACTTGCACTTTGTTATCCGCAGTCGCATCAGGAACAGGCGGCAGCAAAACTGTATCGTTAAACAACTGGCTAGAATCTTTCCATACGCGGCTAATTTCATCATCAATCACTTGCGGCACGTTGGCAGATACAGATACAGACGCAGCAACAGCCATAGAAGCGGACTCGGATGGTGTTGTTACGTTTGCGTTTACAGTTTCAGCTTGGGCAATGTGGATAAAACTTGCTGCTGCAAGGCATACTAACCACTTAAATTTCATCATGTTTTCAGGCTGCCTTATGTGGATAACTTTAAAAACGGTATCATACCAAAATTATGCTTTTCAGGCTGCCTAAAACCGCCGTTAATCCCCATTTTTAGAAAACTTTGCACTATTAACTTTTCTTTATTTTTATTTACTTCAATCAATTGCTTTAAACCTAATTGCCATGAATATGCTTTGATGGTTATTTTGATGTCTTTTATAAGCCCAAAAAAGCAGCCTGAAACTGTGGATAAGTTTCAGGCTGCCTACTATTCTTATGCTTATTGTTCAACCTGTTCAGGCAAAAATCCGCCGCTTTGATGTGTCCACAATTTCGCATATAAACCATTGTTTGCTAACAATTCTGCGTGTGTGCCTTCTTCTACAATTCGCCCTTTATCCAGCACAATCAATCTATCCATCGCAGCAATTGTGGATAACCTGTGGGCAATCGCAATAACAGTTTTGCCATCCATCATTTTATCCAAACTTTCTTGAATGGCGGATTCCACTTCGCTGTCCAATGCGCTGGTGGCTTCATCCAACAGCAAAATCGGTGCATCTTTGAGCATTACACGGGCGATGGCAATGCGTTGGCGTTGTCCTCCCGATAATTTCACACCACGCTCGCCCACGTGTGCATCGTAGCCTGTTCTGCCTTTTGCATCCGATAGGCTGGGGATAAAGTCGGCGGCTTCGGCGCGTTCGGCAGCCTGAAACATCTCTTCGTCTGTGGCATCGGGTCTGCCATACACAATGTTGTCGCGCACAGAGCGATGCAACAAACTGGTATCTTGCGTTACCAAGCCAATTTGGGCGCGTAAGCTTTCTTGCGTGATGTCATTGATGTTTTGCCCATCAATTTCAATTGTGCCACTTTGTGGTTCGTAAAAACGCAACAATAAATTCACAATCGTGGATTTACCTGCGCCGCTGCGCCCAATTAAACCCACTTTTTCGCCCGCTTTAATGTTCAGATTAAAGCCGTTTAGCAAGGGCTTGCCGACTTCGTAAGAAAAATCAACGTGGTTAAAACTGATGTTGCCTTGTTCCACTCTCAACGGTAATGCAGCAGGTTTATCCAAAATAGTTTGCGGTTTAGATAAAGTAGTCATGCCATCTGATACCGTGCCGATGTTTTCAAACAGCCGCGCCGATTCCCACATGATAAATTGCGATAAACCATTGAGCCGCAATGCCATAGCGGTGGCGGTGGCAACTGCACCTGCGCCAACGTGCCCGCCATGCCACAACCACACGCCCAGCGCGGCGGTGGATAGCGTAAGCGATGAATTGATAATAAAACTCCACGTTTGCAACAGCGTGGCAAGCCGCATTTGGGCATATACGGTTACCATAAATTCGTCCATAGACTGCTTGGCATACTGCGCTTCGCGTGCGCCGTGCGAAAACAGCTTCACGGTGGCGATGTTGGAATAAGCATCAGTAATGCGCCCCGTCATCAAGCTGCGTGCATCCGCTTGTGCTTGCGCGGTTCTGCCCAGTTTCGGCATCAACAGCTTCATCATCAGCGCAAACGACACTATCCACAGGGCAAATGGCACCAGCAACCAGCCATCCATTGCCGCCAAAATTAGCCCCGAAGTCAAAAAATAGACAAAAATGTAAATCACCATATCAGCGATGGTCATCACCACATCGCGCACGGCAAGCGCAGTTTGCATTACTTTGGCGGATACACGTCCTGCAAATTCGTCTTGATAAAAACCAAGCGATTGATTCAACATCAAGCGGTGAAAATTCCAACGCAAGCGCATCGGAAAAACACCTTGCAAAGTTTGCAAGCGCACATTGGATGCAACAAAGTGCCAAAAAACGGCAAATATCATCATCGCAACCATACCAAACAATGCCCAGCCTTTTTCAGCGAACAGTGTTTCGGGGGTAAATTTGCCAAGCCAATCCACTAATTTGCCCATAAATTGAAACAGCAGAGCTTCCATGATGCCAATGCCTGCGGTAAAAACCGCTAACACCAGTATCCACACGCGCACGCCTTCCAAATTGCTCCAAATAAAGCGGAATAATCCTTTGGACGGGGTAACAGGGGATGCTTCGGGGTAAGGTTCTACTCGGGTTTCAAACCAAGTAAATATTCTGTTTAATAAGGTATTTTTCATAGCGAATAATGGTTTCAGGCTGCCTTATATCATTATAGGCAGCCTGAAAACGAATAAATAGTGTTAATCTAAACTGATCTGACAAACAAAGTGATACGACTGAATCTCAAAACCTTGTTGGAAATAGGCACGATGAGCAATCGTCCGTTCGCTGCCTACATGACAATCAACATGAATTTGTGTAATGCCTTGTTCCGCAGCAATTTGATGCACTTTATCCAATAAACGCGAAGCATACCCACGGCGACGGCTTTGAGGGATGGTAATCAAATCATCAATATGAATATGCCGCCCGCTAACCAAATCCGTTTTTTCACGAAAGCCGCACACAGCAACCGCACTGGTTTTACCTGATTCAAATAATCCAAGCAACCGATAGCCTTGCGCGCGTTGCACATTATTGACTTGTTCTACAAATTGATTGATGTCGTTAAGCGTAGGGCGCAATACGCTCAATGCTGCAAATACGCTTGCCGTTTCTTTGGGCAAAATTTCGCGCACATGGCTAGTAGCTTCCTCTTTTTTTTCAAAATTTTGTTCTGTTTCTACTTTTCCTTTAACAACGAATTTATCGTTTTTAGCAGATTTTGCAATTTGATTTTCAGGCTGCCTATGATTACTAAAATCCGAGCCACGCATAATCTGCAAATCATTATCTGCCGCAAAATCCATTAAAAAACGAAACATATTAGGATTGATTTCTTCAAGTTTAGGCGAAACTTCCACGCAGCGAACTTTATTCAACAGCGCAGGGCGCACCCATTCATAATACGACAGCCGATTATCTTTGCTAAACGATGAAAGAATACCGCACAACCGTTCTGCCCAATCGCTCGGGCGAAACACTTTACCATCGCTGGTTGTGCCATGAATAATAATTTCATCGTTGGGTAACATAGTCTATCCCGCAAGAAAACAGTAAAATTCTGCTTATTATACCTGATATATACCAATAAAACCGTGAAAAATAAAACAAAACCGCTTGGAATACCAAGCGGTTGAAATTTGGTTGCGGGGGCAGGATTTGAACCTACGACCTTCGGGTTATGAGCCCGACGAGCTACCATGCTGCTCCACCCCGCGTCATATAAAGTGAATTATACGTTATATTAATTTTCCTGTCAAACTCTTTACGTTTTTTTCAAGCAGCCTAAAAAGTTTAACGAATAATACCACGCTGCGATGTTGCAACAAATTCATGCAAAATTTGTAGCTCTGGGCTATCTTTTACCATTTCTGCAATTTTTGCTTTGGCTTCATCCAAACCCAAATCTTGCATATAAAGAATCTTATAGGCTTGTTTTACCACCGCAATTTGTTCCGCTGAAAAGCCATTACGCCGCATACCTTCGCTGTTTAAACCTGCGGGCTCTGCGCGATACCCTGCTGCCATAAAATAGGGTGGCACATCTTTATGCACACCTGCGGCAAATGCTGTCATGGCATACGCTCCTATGCGACAAAATTGAAACACTAATGTATAACCGCCTAGCACCACATAATCGCCAATGGTTACATGCCCTGCAAGCGATGCGTTGTTAGCAAAAATAGTATGATTCCCCACCACACAATCATGCGCTAAATGGCAATACGCCATAATCCAATTATCATCGCCAATGCGTGTTTCACCAATGCCTGTAACCGTGCCTGTATTGAATGTTGTAAATTCACGAATGGTATTGCCACTACCAATAATAAGCTTAGTAGGCTCATTGCAGTATTTTTTATCCTGCGGCTGCGCACCCAAACTGGCGAATTGGAAAATTTTATTGTTTTGACCTATTGTTGTATGCCCTTCAATCACAGTATGTGCGCCAATTTCCGTGCCTGCACCAATTTGCACATTTGCGCCAATAACGGAATAAGCACCCACTTTCACGCTGCTGTCTAATTCGGCTTTTGAGTTAATGATGGCTGTTTTATGGATTAAAGACATAATACCCTTTCTGTTGTTTGATTTATCTTTTTCAGGCTGCCTAAATGGATTAGGCAGCCTGAAAACTTATACCCATCCAGAAAGTGAGCTGATGGAACAACACCAACGCTGCTGGCTTAGTATTATTTTTCTACTTTGCGTTTAGCGCACATAATTTCCGCTTCAACAGCCAACTCACCATTCACTTTGGCAACAGCTTTAAACTTGCCAATACCCCGCTTGCTTTGTAGCAGATCAATCTCAAAAACAAGCTGATCGGCAGGGATAACTTGGCGTTTGAATCTTGCATTATCAATCCCCGCAAAGAAATAAATCTCATCAGGATTGCGCCCGCCTTCGGTCAAAATAGCCAATGCGCCACATGCTTGTGCCATCGCTTCAATAATCAACACACCGGGCATAACAGGATATTCAGGAAAATGCCCCACAAACTGCGGCTCATTCATGGTTACGTTTTTAATTGCCGTAAGCGATTTTCCGCTTTCAAACGCTGTGATACGGTCAATCAGCATGAATGGAAAACGGTGAGGAATCAGTTTTTGAATATCTTTTGCTTCTATTGGTAGAGAAATGTTCACTTTGTTTTTTTCTTTTGCGAATAATTAAAACCAATCTATGTTTCATGTGAAACACAGACACGAGATTAACGATTTTTCAATGCTTCGGTTAATTGCGGTACAACTTCAAACAAATCGCCCACAATGCCAAAATCTGCTACATTGAAAATTTGGGCATCAGGATCTTTGTTAATGGCAACCACAACTTTGCTGTCCTGCATCCCCGCAACGTGCTGAATCGCGCCTGAAATACCAATCGCAAAATACAATTCAGGCGCAACAATTTTACCCGTTTGCCCCACTTGATAATCATTTGGCACATATTCCGCATCCACTGCCGCGCGTGATGCACCAATCGCTGCGCCTAATGCATCAGCTAATGGCGTTAAAACAGCATCAAACTGTTCCGCACTCCCCAATGCGCGACCTCCCGCCACAATTACTTTTGCTTGTGTTAATTCCGGACGGTCAGATTGCGTTAATTCGCGCGACACAAATCGGCTCAGCTGTTGCGTCGGTGTAGCGGCTACATTTTTAATTTCTGCCACTTGTTCGCCGTATGTTGCTGCATCAAATGCGCTGGCGCGAATGGTCAGCACCAGTTTTTCTTCATTGCTGAATACGGTGGTGAACACATTGCCCGCGTAAGTAGGACGGATAAAGGTTTGTTTATCCACAATCTCTGTTAAATCCGAAATTTGCGAGTAATCCAGCATTGCCGCTACGCGCGGCATGATGTTTTTACCAAACGCGCTGGCCGCCGCTACAAAATACCGATACGGCGCAGCCAACGAAACAACAAGCGGTGCCACTTCTTCCGCCAACAGTTCGGCAAAATGCGGCGCTTCGGCAAGCAATACCTTGCTCACGCCATTAATTTTACTGGCTTGTTCCGCCACTTTCAGGCTGCCTAAACCCGCCACCAGCGCATGAACTTCGCCTAATTTTTGCGCAGCGCAGACAGCGTGTAACGTGGCCGGATTGACTTGCTTGCTATCATGTTCTACCAATACTAAAACTGTCATTTTGCTTTTCCTTTAAATTGCTTTGGCAGCCGCCAGTTTTTCAACCAATTCAGCAACGCTCTCCACTTTCACGCCAGCTTGGCGCGCTTTGGGTTCAGCGTATTGTTTCACGTGCAACCGTGATTCAACGTTTACAGCCAATTCTTCAACATATTGTTTCTCAATCGTTTTTTTCTTCGCTTGCATTAGCGCGGGCAATTTCACAAAACGCGGCTCATTTAAACGCAAATCCGCGCTAATTACCGCAGGCAATTTCAACGCCACGGTTTCCACGCCGCCATCAATATCGCGCGTAACGATTGCTTCATCGGCAGACAATGCCACTTTACTGGCAAACGTGCCTTGCGGCGCGTTCATCAATGCAGCCAGCATTTGCGCCGTTTGGTTGGCATCATCGTCAATGGCTTGCTTACCCAGCAAAACAAGGCTAGGTTGTTCTTTATCTACGATTTTTTTTAATAATTTAGCCACGGCCAACGGTTCAAGCGGCGCATCGGTTTCCACATGAATGGCACGGTCGGTACCCATTGCCAACGCAGTGCGCAGCGTGTCTTCGCATTTTTTTTCGCCCAGCGATACGGCGACTACTTCGTTGATTTTTCCTGCTTCTTTTAAGCGCACCGCTTCTTCTACCGCAATTTCGTCAAACGGGTTCATTGACATTTTCACATTGCCAATATCCACACCCGATCCATCTGCATTCACGCGCACTTTCACATTAAAATCAACCACACGTTTTACCGCCACCAATGCTTTCATGAGAGTTCCTTAATCGTTATTTTCAGGCTGCCTGAAACCAATAAAGGACGGTATTTTATCGGAAAAGCGTATTTTTGAACACGTTTTAACCAAGTCATTTTTCATTATCCACAGATTGAGGCAGCCTGAAAATCGCAGTATGTTTCTTTTTCAAACTTATCCACATTGCGCCGTTGTTTGTAAAATTTTATCCACCACTATACACAGGCTATTCTTGTTTTCAGGCTGCCTTTTCCAAAGCAATAAATTAAACACAACCATTTGAAAATATTTTGCTTTTAAACTTATCAACAAGCTAATTGCACATTCTTAATCTTAATAATCTATTTATATTTTAAATTTTGGTTTAAATACTATTACAAGCAGCGCGGTTTTCCCACATTGTTTATCCCGTGCCAATGGAGTAAAGTTACAGCTTTCTCAACTCGCAAGGAATGACGACAATGAAAGGCGATATTGGTGTAATTGGTTTGGCGGTTATGGGGCAAAACTTGATTTTGAACATGAACGACAAAGGTTTTAAAGTGGTGGCGTTCAACCGAACCGTTTCCAAAGTGGATGAATTTTTAAATGGTGCTGCAAAAGGCACCAATATTGTGGGCGCACATTCCTTGCAAGAGCTTGTGGATAAATTAGAAAAACCACGAAAAATCATGCTGATGGTGCGTGCAGGCAGCGCGGTGGATGAATTTATTGCGCAAATTGTGCCTTATCTGGAACAAGGCGACATCATTATCGATGGCGGCAACGCCAATTATCCCGACACCAACCGCCGCACGGTTGAGCTGGCTGCCAAAGGCATTCGTTTTATTGGCGCAGGCGTTTCAGGCGGGGAAGAAGGTGCGCGGCATGGTCCATCCATTATGCCCGGGGGCAATCCCGAAGCGTGGCAATACGTTCAACCGATTTTGCAAGGCATTGCGGCGAAAACGCCCAATGGCGAGCCTTGCTGCGATTGGGTGGGCGATAATGGCGCGGGGCATTTTGTGAAAATGGTGCATAACGGTATTGAATACGGCGATATGCAGTTGATTTGCGAAGCCTATCAGTTTATGAAAGACGGCTTGGGCATGACGTATGACGAAATGCACGAAACGTTTAAATCTTGGAAAAACACCGAGTTAAACTCTTATTTGGTAGACATTACCACCGATATTCTTGCCTACAAAGACGCAGATGGCACGCCACTGGTAGAAAAAATTTTGGACACCGCTGGGCAAAAAGGCACAGGCAAATGGACAAGCATCAACGCTTTGGACATGGGCATTCCGCTCACGCTGATTACCGAATCCGTGTTTGCACGTTGCGTTTCAGCGTTGAAAGAACAGCGCGTTACCGCTGCCAGCTTGTTCCCACGCAGCATTACGCCTGTTTCAGGCAGCCGCGAAGAATGGCTGGAATCGCTGCGTTTATCGTTGCTCGCATCCAAAATTATTTCGTATGCACAAGGCTTTATGCTGATGCGCGAAGCCAGCAACACGTTTAATTGGAAATTAAATTACGGCAAAACCGCGCTCTTGTGGCGCGAGGGCTGCATTATCCGCAGCATTTTCTTGGGCAACATCCGCGATGCGTTTGAAGCTAACCCCGATTTAGCCTTCTTGGGCGCAGACCCGTATTTTCAAAAAATTCTGCTCAACGCCTTGCCCGCATGGCGCAAAACCGTTGCCAAAGCGATTGAAATCGGCATTCCCATGCCTTGCATGGCGGCGGCGATTACCTTCTTAGACGGCTACACTTCCGCACGCTTGCCCGCCAATTTGCTGCAAGCCCAGCGCGATTACTTCGGCGCACACACCTACGAGCGCATTGATAAACCACGCGGCGAGTTTTTCCACACCAACTGGACGGGAACAGGTGGCAACACCGCTTCCAGCACCTACGAAGTGTAATTATCCACAACCGTTTTCAGGCTGCCTTACACAAATAGGCAGCCTGAAAAACATAAGGAGAACAAAATGGGTTGGTTTTCACGCAAAGAAGAAGCCTTTTTTCTCGCCACCGTAACGCCCAGCGATATTCAGCTGGATGCTTATTTAGGCATTGTGAACGGCGAAGCGATTATCGGCGCCAATATTTTCCGCGATATGTTCGCTTCCATCCGCGATATAGTGGGCGGGCGCGCGGGCGGCTATGAACGCGCGTTGGCGGGCGCACGCGAAGCGGCGTTGGCAGAGATGAAACAAGCCGCGAAGGAGCTGGGCGCAAACGGCATCATCGGCATTGATTTTGACTACGAAGTGTTGGGCGAAACCAATGGCATGATGATGGTAACGGTGAGCGGCACGGCGGTTAAGGTGGCGGTGTGATGATTGAGGCAGCCTGAAAATAGGCAATCCCATTTTCAGGCTGCCTTATATCTGTGTATAACTTTGTTGATAAAACAGCATCTGATTGTTTTCAATCAAAATAATCAGGGATAACTTCATGTGTAAAAGGCAGCCTGAAACAGGGGATAACCCATTTCAGGCTGCCTTTTGGTTTACAGCAAACTAGTTCACGCCCAGCGTTTCAATTCCCGAAAACGCATTGGGCAAAGTGTCATCATCATCAGGAAACTCCACCCATTCAAACGCGCTTTCATCTGCCAACACCTTGCGCAGCAGCGCATTGTTAATCGCGTGCCCCGATTTATAGCCTTCAAACGCGCCAATAATCGGATGCCCAACAATATACAAATCGCCAATCGCATCCAAAATTTTGTGGCGCACAAATTCATCGGGATAGCGCAGCCCCTCGGGGTTGAGCACATCCGTGTCGTCAATCACAATCGCGTTAGACAAATTGCCACCCAAGCCCAAATTATGCGCACGCATCAGTTCCACTTCTTGCATAAAGCCAAATGTTCGCGCCCGCGCAATTTCTTCCACATAAGATTTTCCTGCAAAATCAATCTCAAACGTGGGTGATGAGCGGTTAAACACGGGGTGGTCAAATTCAATCGTGAGCCGCACTTTAAAGCCATCATACGGGGTAAATTTCACCGCTTTATTTAGCTCTTCCAGCGACACTTCTTTTAATATCCGCAAAAAGCGTTTTTCCGCCTGCTGCTCCACCACGCCCGCATCTTGCAGCAAAAAGATAAACGGCAAACTGCTGCCGTCCATAATCGGGATTTCGGGCGCGTTCAGCTCCACCAAAATGTTATCCACACCATACGCGGCAAACGCCGACATAATGTGTTCAATCGTGCCCACGCGAATGCCGTTTTCGGTAACGATGGTGGAGGAAAGGCGCGTGTCGTTAATTAAATACGGCGTAAGCGGCACAATTTCGCCTTGCTCGCCCGATAAATCGCTGCGGCGAAACTGGATGCCCGTGTTTTCAGCGGCGGGATGCAAGGTGAGCGACACGCGCTCGCCCGAATGCAAGCCTACGCCTGTGGCGGTGATGGATTTGGCTAGGGTGCGTTGCTTCATGTAGTTATCCTAAAAATGATTTTCAGGCTGCATCATAAACCATTTTAGGCAGCCTGAAAGTGGGGTTAAGGCAATAAAATTGCGTGATAAAACCAATTTATCCACAGCACAGCGATTTTTGCGCCATTTTATCCACAATTATCCCAATCAATAAGTAACCATAGCACACAGCTTTTTGTTTTACCTATTTTGCTACAAAATCATTGCTTTAATTAACTTATCCACATCACCGCCACAGGCGTAGGCTTGCATTCGGGCGAGCGC